>JBASRP010000429.1:0-3288 GCA_049273905.1 Actinomycetota bacterium | reverse complement strand
GGACCGTCCCCGTCACCTCGAAGTGGTGCGGGGTCGCCCGGCGCCGGGCCGGCGCCCCCCTCAACCGTTGATCCTGGCGATCGCCGGCGTCGTGGCGGGCATCGTGCTCGTCATCGTCGTCGCGCGTGTGCTCACCGGCCAGGCCGGCTTCACGGAGTCGGACCTGGAGAAGCGGATCGCCGATCAACGGAGGCAGCTCGAGCAGCTCGAGCTGACCGTCGCGCAGCTCCGCGCTCCGCAGCGGATCTACGAGCGCGCGACACAGCTCGGCCTCGTGCCGGCAGGCACCGTGATCTACCTGACGCCGACGCCGGCGCCCTCGGCCAAACCGAGCGCGGCCCCAGCCTCGAACGGGGCGGCGAAGACCTCGACTCCGTCGCGGCCCTCTTCCCCAGGGCAGGGACGGTAGAAGGGGGGCGCCGGTGGCCCGCCGCGGCGCCCGGCCCGCCGTCCGCCTCTTCTCCCTATTGGGGTGCTTGGCGGTGGCACTCGCCGCCATTGCCGGACGCCTCGTGCATCTGCAGGTCGTCAAAGCGCCGATGTTCGAGAAGCTCGGGTCGAACCAGCGCGTCCGCACGGTCCTCTTGCCGGCGAAGCGCGGCACGATCTACGACCGCAACGGCGTCCCGCTCGCGATGTCCGTCGACGCGCGCGCGATCTACGCCAATCCGCAGTTCATCACCGACCCCGCGGACACCGCGGCACGCATCGGCCCGATCCTCGGCATCGAACCGGCGCTGATCCAGGAACGTCTCGCGCGCAAGGCGCCGTTCGTGTACATCGCGCGCAAGGTGGACGTCTCCGTCGCCGACCGCGTGATCGCGCTTCACCTTCCGGGACTCGGCTCGCTGGAGGAGATGAAGCGGGTGTACCCGGCCGGGCCGCTCGCCGCGCAGGTGATCGGCGTCGTCGGGACCGACAACACCGGGCTCGCGGGACTCGAGGCGTCGTGGAACAAGATCCTGAGCGGCGAGCCCGGCGAAGAGATCCTCGAGCAGGATCCGCGCGGCCGTCCGATCCCGAACGGCAAGAGCCGCACCAAGCCTCCCGTGCCGGGACAGGATCTCGTCCTGACCATCGATCGCGACATCCAGTTCGCGGTCGAGCAGGCACTGGTGAAAGCGCTCGCCCGCACGGGCGCGAACCACGGCACGGCGCTGGTGCTCGATCCCCACTCGGGTGATGTGCTTGCGATGGCGAACTGGCCGCCGCTCGACCCGACCGCGTTCTCGAAGGCCCCACCGGCTCTGTTGCGCAACCGCGCGGTGCAAGACGCGTACGAGCCGGGCTCCGTGAACAAGGTCGTTACCGCGGCGGCCGCGATCGAGGGAGGGCTCACCAACCCGGCGGATATCCTGCGCGTCCCCGATCACTATCGCATCGCCGACAAGACGTTCCACGACTTCCAGTCGCACGGCACCTGGCGGATCTCGTACGGGGAAGCTCTCGCGCGCTCGTCGAACGTCGGCACGATCGAGATCGCGCAACGCGTCGGGAAGGACCGCCTCTACAAGATGCTGCGGCGCTTCGGTCTCGGCGAGAAGACGGACATCGGTTTCCCGGCCGAGTCGCCGGGCATCCTCCTCCCCATGCGCGAGTGGTACTCGACGAGCATGGGCACGATCCCCATCGGGCAGGGCATCGCCGTGACGCCGCTTCAGATCGCGCGTGTGTACGGCACGCTCGCGAACGATGGTGTGTCCGTCGCGCCGCAGCTCGTCCACGCCATGATCGGGCGCGACGGCGAGAAGAGCCAGCGCGACACGGCGCCGCCGCGACGCGTCATCTCGCCTTGGACCGCCGCGCAGGTCCGCGCGATGCTCGTGGGTGTCGTCGAAGGTGGAACCGGCCGGAGCGCCCGCATCCCCGGCTACCTCATCGGCGGGAAGACCGGAACCGCGCGTAAGCCACTGGAGGGGGCGCGGGGCTACTCCAAGGACCTCGTCACTACGTTCGTCGGGATGGTGCCCGCCGACGCGCCGCGCTTCGTCGTCGCCGTCACCCTCGACACACCGATCCAACGCACATCTGCTGCGACCGCCGCGCCGGTGTTCAAGGAGATCGTCGGGTTCGTTCTCGCGCGGATGAAGGTGCCGCCGTCTGCGAAGACGCAGCCCGCGCGTTTGACTGCTGTCGCTGCCGTGAGACCGTGAGTGCGATCGGGTCAACCAGGGAGGGTGGGAGGCCGTTAACCGCAACCACGGAAAGCAAAATGCTGGTGGTAGACTCGCGTGCGGCCGGAGCGGCATCCCGGCCGTTTCCTCGGGCGGGGGAGCGAGACACTCCTGCCACTCCTATGCGGATCTCTGATCTCACGCGGCTCCTCCCCGATGCGGACGTCCGGGGGGACGCCGGAACCGACGTGTCCGGCGCGACCGCCGATTCGCGCGCCGTCACGCCGGGCGCGCTCTACTTCTGCGTGCCGGGCGGCAGCGCCGACGGTCACGACTTCGCGGCCGACGCGGTGACGCGTGGAGCCGCCGCGCTCGTCGTCGAGCGGTGGCTCGACTTCGAGGTCCCGCAGATCCGCGTTCCCGCAGTGCGCGACGCGATGGGTCCGCTGTCGGCGGCCGTCTTCGATCACCCGTCGCGCGCCATGACGGTCGTCGGTGTCACCGGGACGAACGGCAAGACGACGTCCGCGTTCATGATCGAGAAAGCGTTCGGGACCACCGGGTCGCAGACGGGGCTGATCGGAACCGTCGAGATGCACGTCGCCGGCGAGATCCTCCCCGTTCTCCACACGACGCCCGAGGCTCCCGACTTGCAACGCACGCTCGCGCGGATGCACGACGCGGGCGCCGGCGCAGTCGCGATGGAGGTGTCGAGCCACGGCCTCGCGCTCGGGCGCGTCGCCGGGACGTGGTTCGCGTGCGCGCTCTTCACCAACCTCACGCGCGATCACCTCGACTTCCATCGCACGATGGAGGACTACGAGAGCGCGAAGGCGATGCTCTTCACCCCGGCGTACGCGGCCTGCGGCGCCGTGAACGCCGACGACGCCGCGGGAAGGCGGTTGCTCGCGAACGCGACGATCCCTCTGGTCTCTTTCGGTCTGGCCGAGGACGCCGACGTACGCGCGACGGACATCGAGAGCACGCGCCACGGCTCGCGGTTCGTCTGCGTCGCCGGTGACGAGCGCGTCGACGTCGTCGTGCGGATCGCCGGCGGCTACAACGTGTCCAACGCCCTCGGCGTGCTGGCCGTATTCCGCGCGCTCGCGCTGCCACTCGCGCAGGCGGCCGACGGCATCGCGGCGCTGGACGGCGTGCCCGGCCGGATGGAGGG
>JBASRP010000426.1:0-9970 GCA_049273905.1 Actinomycetota bacterium | reverse complement strand
GTCAGGATGATCTTCCCGCCGTCGCGGTCGATGTCGCTGGACAGGAACGACACCTCGTGCCGGTCCACGGCCTGCTGAACGTCGCGCACCAAAGTGTGGAGGTGCTGCGACGTCCGGAACGCTCCCTCTTCATTCAACAGCTCGTCCATCCCGTCGAAGTGGATGAAGGCGATCGTGACTCGCCGGTGCTCGGCGTCCTTCGTTCCACCGAGCAACTGGTCACGCACGGCGCCGGGCACGTACCGGAGGATCTCGCGATCGTCGATGCGCGGCTCGGGCTCCGGGCGCTCGGGCGCGATCCCCGTCGGCTCACGCCGCAGAAGGAAACCCGGTCCCTTCGCGGCGCCGACGACGTTCGGCGGGAGCTGCGCCGCCGTCGTCGGGCTGACGACGATCTCGCCGGCTTCCGCCGTCGACTCCATCAACACGGTCTCGCTCGCGGCCGGGCCGGTGATTATGAGCTCGCGGTGCGACTCGCCCACCAGGAAGAAATGGAAGGTGCCCGTGTGGACGCCGACCGACATCCGCAGGCGAACGGGAACGCCCGAGCAGTCCATCTTTCCGATGTCGCGAAGCTCGCGGCGCATACCGATGGCGGCGCGCGCCGCCTTCTCAGCGTGCCCGGCCCCCGAGAAGAACATGAGCAGGGCGTCCCCGCCGAACTTGAGGAGGCTCCCGCCGTTGCCGTAGGCGATCGCGAGCAGACGTGTGAAGCAGGTCCCGATGGCGTCGGTGAGCTCCTCGGCGCCGACCTTGCCGCGTTTCGCGAGGCGTTCGGAGAGCTTGGTGAAACCCGAGATGTCGACGAAGGCGATCGTGCCGTCGAGCTCGCGGAAAGGTGTGTTCGGGGTCTCACCGATCCAGTGCAGCAGGAGACGCGGAAGGTAGGGCCGGATCAGTTCGACGTTCGTAGCCCCCGCATCCATCCGGCATCCCCTCCGCAGAAAGTTTACCGAGGGCAATCGGCGGCGGTAGAGGTCGTCCCGGATGCCCGCATTTGAGTACGCTGAGCGAACCGGCGAGGGGGGCGAGCGATGGCCGAGACGTACACGATCGACGGCAAGACCTTGACGATGCCGATCGCGGTCCGCCGGGCGCGGAATTGGGTGGCCAACTACATCGTGAGTGCCCCGGCCGCCCAACGGATCGTCGCTCCCACGGGCCTCGAGATCGCTCAGATACGACCCGGCAAGGCCCTCGTCAGCGTCGGCGTCGTCGAGTACGAGGACACCGACCTCGGGGCCTACCACGAGTTCATGGTCGCCTTCATCGTCCGGCCCCACGACGCCGGGCCCGCGACACCGCGGCAACAGAGCGCCGAGGTCCGGAAGTCGCGCGTCGGCGTGTACATCCATCACCTCCCCGTGGACGACCGCTTCTCGATGGACGCGGGCCGAGGCATCTGGGGGTACCCGAAGACGCTCGCCGAGTTCGCGCGCCGCACCAACGGCGGGACGACCGAGTGGACGCTCCGGCAGGACGGGGCGGACGCGGTCTCTATGCGCTTCCGCCGAGGCTGGTTCCCGATGCCGCGCCAGGCCGCTCCCCCGACCTACACGCTGATGGACGGCGTGCTGCGGGTGACGCCGTGGAACTCGTCGCCCCGCAGAACACGCGGCCGGCCGCGCGGAGCCGACATGAGGCTCGGTTCCGGACCGATCGCCGAGGACCTGCGCGCGCTCGGGCTGCCGAAGAAGGCGCTGCTCTCGCTGCACGTCCCCGAGATGCGCGCGACGTTCGGAGCGGCGACCGTGCTCGACCGCCCCGCGATCATTGCCCGGTGAGCGGCGAGGACGAACGCACCGACACCGATCCCGCAGGCGGCGCCGGGCCTCACCCCAAACCGTGGCCGGACGACCCGGGGCTCGATCCCGAGCTCCTCGCCGGCGGGGACCGCCGCAACGTCGTCGACCGCTACCGGTACTGGCGTCACGACGCGATCGTGGCCGACCTCGACGAGCGCCGGCATCCGTTCCACATCGCGATCGAGAACTGGAAGCACGACTTCAACATCGGTGCTGTCGTGCGCAACGCGAACGCCTTCCTCGCCGCCGAGGTGCACATCGTCGGCCGCCGGAACTGGAACCGCCGCGGCGCGATGGTGACCGACCGCTACCAGCACATCCGCTACCACCCTACGATCGAGGACTTCGTCGCGTGGGCGCGCGACGCGGGACTCCCGGTCCTCGGCGTCGACAACCTGCCCGGCGCGGAGCCGATCGACGCAGCGGAGATCCCGCGCGCGTGCGTGTTGCTCTTCGGGCAGGAAGGGCCGGGCTTATCGGAGGAGGCGCGCAAGGCGTGCGAGCGCGTGCTGTCGATCCCTCAGTTCGGGTCGACGCGATCGATCAACGCCGGTGTCGCATCGGGTATCGCGATGTACGAGTGGGTCCGGCGGTACGCGGCTAGCTGAGCCGCCCGAGCGTCTCCTCCGCTTCGCGCGTGATCCTCTGGATCAACTCGCTCACTGTCGGGAGGTCCTCGATCAAGCCGACGACCTGGCCGCTGGCCATCACGCCGAACCGCAGGTCGCCCTCGACCATCGCCGCGCGCAACATCATCGGCGTGTTCGCCGCCATCAAGACCTGCGTCCACGTGAGCTCCATCGAGCGGCGCATCGCGAGTCCCTCGCGGATCATCGCGCGCCACGGCGTGCCGGTGAGGTTCCGGAACGCGGCCGCATTCCGGAACGCACGCCAGAAGCCGCCCGCGCCACTCGAGCGTTCGAGGTGATCGACGAACTCGGTGCGCAGCACGCGGTGCGGCACACCGTCGACCTTCGTCGTCACGACGGTGTCGGTCACGGCTTTGGAGAGGTAGAAGGCCTTGACCGCGTCGGGAACCGTCGACTCCTGGGTCAGCAGGAACCGCGTCCCCATCGCGATCCCGGCGGCTCCGTACGCGAGCGCTGCCACCAACCCACGCCCGTCGAAGAAACCGCCGGCGGCGATCGCGGGGATTCCTCCGCCGAGAACGTCAACGACCTGAGGAAGCAACAACGAGGTCGGGATGGCCCCGGTGTGGCCGCCGCCCTCGCCACCCTGAACGAGCACCGCGTCGACGCCGGTCTCTAGAACCTTTTCCGCGTGGCGTTTCGCGCCGATAGACGGCACGACTAAAACACCACCCTTGCGGAGACGCGCGATGAGATCGGCCCGCGGCGCCATCGCGAACGATGCGACGCGCACGTCCTCCGAGGCGAGCAGGTCGATGCGGTCCTCGACGTCGGGCTGGTCGGCGCGCATGTTCACGCCGAACGGCTTGTCCGTCCGCGCCTTCACCTCTTTGATCGCTGCGCGCAGCTGCTCGAGGTCCATCGTCGCGGCGCCGAGGATCCCGAACGCGCCGGCCGCCGACGTCGCCGCGACCAACCGCGGCCCGGCGACCCAGCCCATCCCGGTCTGCACGATCGGGATCTCCACGCCGAGCAGGTCGCACAGCCGCGTGCGCAGCGCGCGATGCCTCACGCCTTCACCTCTTTGTCTCGCAGGCTCCCGGGGTCGAGGACCTCACGGATCAGGCGCAGCTCGTCGTCCGTCGGCAGACGCGTTTCACCGACCTCGCCGGACGTGGCGAGGTCGAAACCGGTCGCCTCTTGCACCTCTTCGACGGTGACGCCGGGATGCACAGAGCGGACGCACATCGCGCCGTCGCCGGTCTCGAAGTCGAGCACGGCAAGGTTGGTGACGACGCGGCGCAGGTCGTGGAACCGCAGCCCGGCCTCGCGCGCGCGGCGGGTACCGACGCCCGACACGAAGTCGACCTGCTCGACGAAGACGCGCGGCGAATGGTTCGCGACCCAATAGCTGGTCGCGTGGTTGACGGTGTTTCCCGGCGCGCCCCGCGAGCCGATCAGCTGCCGCTTCGGCTTCGCGTGGTCACCGATGACCGACAAGTTCATGTTCCCGAAGCGATCGATCTGGCTCGGCGCCATCATCACGTGCCGGCGCCCCGTCGCGAGCAACGTGAAGACCTCGCGGAAGGGCAGCCAGCCTTCGACGACCCTCTCGCCTTTACCGTTGATCGGGAGGGCGTTGGCGATGAGATACGCCTCGCCGTCCGAGATCAGCAGGTCCGGCTCGAAAGTCGCGCGCGCGAGCCGCGCACCGATGAGCGGAACGAAACCGAACGCGCTCGCGAGTCGTGGGCCGTCGCCGCGCCACGCGTCTGCGCACGCGACCGCGCACACCTCCGCGCGGGTGACGTCGCTCATCCGCCGGCCTCCACGGCTTTCTTGTACGCCGCCTCGTCCGGGACGTTGAGGTACCGGTCGGCGAACTCGGTCCAAGCGGCCGCATCGGCGGCGGCCTTCGCGTACGCGCTCTGGAACGCCTCGTCGCGCGAGTAGTCGGGCTCGCACGAGGTGAAGTGCGCACCGCCGGGCGCCTCGACGACGCCGTCGGTCATCGCACGGTGGATCCGGAGCGTGTGGACGCTCCCCTCCTTCGTAAGGTCCTCGGTCGCGACGACGCGCTCGCACGACAGGAACCGCTTCTCCGCGGCTAGGAGGAACAGGTCGTCGAAGTACGGGTCGGGTCCGAGGAACTGTCCGTTCCCGTTCGCGTCCGCGCGGTTCACGTGGACGATCGCCGCATCGAGCTTCAGGGCCGGCATCGCCACGAGCTCCTCGCCATCCTCGTAGGGCGACCGCACGGTAGCGAGCGACGGGTTCACACGCATCACGTCCGACCCAAGGCCCGCGCGCGTCGGCAGGAACGGCAGCCGGTGCGCCGCAGCGAGGAGACCCCAGTAGAACATCCCCTCGTCGAGCTCCATGACCTCGATCGCGCCTGATTCGCGCGCTGCGCGGAAGTGCGGCTCGAGCGGGATCGAGTCGAGCGACACGAACCCGAAGACGACCTTCCTCACCTTGCCCGTGGCGCATAAGAGACCGACGTCGGGACCGCCGTACGAAACGATCGTGAGGTCCTTCAAACCGGAGCGCCAGATCGCTCGCACGAGTGACATGGGCTTGCGCCGCGACCCCCAACCGCCGATCCCGATCGTCATGCCGTCGCGCAGCTCAGCGACGACGTCCTCCTCGGTCAAACGTTTATCGGGCAGAGGCGCGGTCACTCCTTGAAGGTGGCGTCGCGCTTCTCGATGAAAGCTTGGCGGGCTTCGTCCGAGACGCCGGACAAGTTCAGCTCGAACGTGAACCCCTGCTCGTAGCGGTAGGAGCGCTTCACGTCGACGGGGTCGATCCCGTTCAGCGATTCCTTCGCGCGGCGGATGATCGTCGGCGACTTGGCCGCGATCGATGTGGCCACCTCGCGCGCGGCCTTCACGAGGTCGTCACGTTCGACCACGCGGTAGACCGAGCCGTACGAATGCAGCTCGTCCGCGGTCGCGGCTTCGCCGGTATAGACCATCGAGCGCATCCGGTGTTGGGGGACAAGTCGCGCGAGGTGTGTCGCCGCCCCGAGCGCTCCGCGATCGACCTCCGGCAGTCCGAACGTCGCATCGCTCGATGCGACGATGATGTCGGCGTTACCGGCGATCCCGATCCCGCCGCCGAGACAGAACCCGTGCACCGCCGCGATCACCGGAACCTCACACTCGTACACGGCGGCGAACGCCGCGTAGCAGCCCCGGTTCACACCGATGATCGCCTGCGGGTCCGCCTGCAGCTCCTTGATGTCTACGCCGGCACAGAAGCCCCGGCCCTCGGCACGGACGACGACGACCCGCACCTCCGGATCGGCGCCGGCGCCGCGGACGAGGTCGGCCAGCTCGAACCACCCGGCGACGTTGAGCGCGTTAACCGGAGGGACGTCGATCACGACGTCGGCGATGCCCTCAGAATCGGTGCGTGTGATGCCCACCCCGAGATTTTCTGACACTCCGTCAGATTTCGCCAGCAGGTGGGCCGAAGGTCAACGCAGCGCGCGCAGGATGAGACCGAGAACCATGGGCCCCAAGAGCAGGAGCGCGAAGACCGCTACGCGCCAGCCGATGAGCGGCTTGGCCAGCAGCAGCCCCTGTTCCGTGACGTCCTCCGCCGTGATCTCGCGGACGACCTGCCAGGGTTCGAGGGCGGCGCGAACGGCAGCCGGATCGGCGAGGCGCAACAGCAGGCCGCGAGCCTCGCGTCCTCCGCGGTAGGACGCGGAACGCGCAAACCGCGGAGCGATCCCCGACCACCACGCCGGCCGCGGGAGCCGGATCGGACGACGGAAAACGACCGCGATGTTCGGCATGTCGACCACGTCGCTCCGAAGGTACGGGACCGAATGACCATGCCGGTTGAAGAGGAAGCCGCGCCGGAACAGAGGACGCCGCGAAGACCCGCCGGAGGCCCAGCCGGCCCGCTCGGGATCGTCGTGGCCATAGGCGTCGCCGTATGCCCGCGTCTCGGGACGTTCCCAGATCACGCCGGGCGTGGGGTCGATCCGCGAACGCCGCGCGGTGTCAAGATCACCGAGCAACCCGGCATCGGGCACGTCTAGCGCGTCGACGAACACGTCGTCCGGGAGGGCGCCACGTACGGGGAACCGCTCGCGGTCGTGCAGCGGGTCCGATCCTTCATCGATCGCGACCGCGCGCACTGCAGCACGCGGGACGACCAATGGGCGGCCGAACGACTGATACGCGATCGTCAGCGCATCCTCGGTGACCGTCATGCCGGTCGGATCGCCGGCATGACGGAACGCGATCACAGCGATGATCAAGCCGCCTATAGCAAGCGGCGCACCGAAGGCGAGCGCGAACGCGGTGTCGGTTCCGTCGGGCATCGACCCGAACTCGAGGATGAGCGCCGCAAACCAAAGGACCGCGAACACCGCGATGCCGGAGACGACGGCACCGACCCCGAACAACACCGCCGCGAGCCGCCGGGCGTTCGGTGAGGTGCGGTCCGTGAAAGGCAAGAAAGTCCCGAGCTCCGGGGTGCGCCGACCCGCCGGCGCCGCGAAGTATGGGACGTCCGAACCCTGCCAAACCTGCCCGCTTCCGCTCACCCTTTCATGTTCGGGCGCCCGGCAGTCGTAGTTGAGGGACGGCGTAAACTGGCTCCCTCACAAGGGGGCAATGATGTTCGATACCGACACCCTTATCGACCAGTGCCTACAAGCCGTTCGGACCGAGAAGGACCCGCAGCGCGCGGTCCGCGAGATCCTGCTCCGGACCCTCGAGAAACCCAACCCCGTCGCGCAGGCGATCGGCAAGGACGAGGGCGGCCTCCAGATCTACTTCAACTCGCCGGAGCTGACCGTCCTGAACGCGATCTGGGCGCCTGGCATGAAGCTCTACCCGCACGACCATCGGATGTGGGCGTGCATCGGGATCTACGGCGGTGTGGAGGACAACAAGCTCTACAAGCGCGGGGCCGAACAGATCCAGCTCGCCGGAGGCCGCGAGCTACGCGAGAGCGACGTGCTCGCTCTCGGCACCGACGCGATCCACTCCGTCGCCAACCCCGAACGGAAGTTCACCGGCGCGATCCACATCTACGGCGGCGACTTCGTGAACCAGCCGCGCAGCCAGTGGGACCCGGACACCCTGATCGAGCAGCCCTACGATCTCGAGCAGATAAAGAGACTCTTCGCGCAAGCCAACGCCGACTGGCGTGCGCAGCTCGACCAAGATCTAGACGAGAGCGCGGGCTAGCCGGTCGCCTGCTTCAGCGCCTTCTCGAATCCCGGGAACGACCGCTCGATCATGTCGTCGTTCGCCGTGATCGAGAGACGGAAGTAGCCGGGAAGCTCGAAGATCGCGCCGGGCCCGACGAAGACGTTGTGTTCGGCCAGCATCTCGGTGAAGGCCATGTCATCCTCGACCGGCGACTTCGCCACGATGTAGAAGGTCGAGTCCGGCTTGTTGAGCTCATACCCCATCGCGCCGAGCGTCTCGACGACGCGATCGCGCCGGGCCTGAAGCTGGGGGATGTCGACCGACGCGTGCTCCAGCTCCGGCAGCGCGTATGCCATCACGTTGTTCGGGACCTGCCATCCTCCGATGATCCGCGACAGAGTGATCCCGTCGCGCACGAGCTCACGGTCGGGCATCGTCGGCGAAAGGGCGACATAGCCGAGACGCTGGCCCGGCGCCAGAAGCTGCTTGCCGTAGGTGTAAAGCACCATCGTCGCGTCGTAGCTCGCGGCCGGTGACGTGAAGGTGTTCCCGTCGAAGAGGATGCGTCGGTAGGACTCGTCGGACAGCAGATAGATCGTGCGGCCGTTGCGGTCGGACGCGGCTTTGAGGATCGCGCCGAGCCTTTCCAGCTCGGCAGGCGGATAGATGCGTCCCGACGGGTTGTTGGGCGTGTTCACGATAATCGCGCGCGTCTTCGGCGTGATCGCCTTCTCGATCGCCTCCAGCGGCAGGTCGAACGCGGGGGCCGGAGAAACCACTCGGACCGGCGTCGCGCCGGTCGCGATGATCATCGCCTCGTAGAAGAACCACGGCGGGCTGATGAAGAGACACTCGTCGCCCGGCTCGAGCACAGTGCGCATCGAAACGGAGAGAGCTCCGAACGTGCCGGGCGTCAGCGTGACGTCGAGCGGGTCGTAGGTGATCCCGTGATCGCGCGCGAGTCCCTCGGCGGCAGCCGCCTGCGCCGGCTCGTCCTCCATCTTGTACGCGAACCAATCCTTGTTCTGCGGGACGCTGTGGCGCTGGATCGCGTCGACGATCTCCGGCAGCGGCATGTCGTGCGGATTGCCGGCCACGAAGTCGCACAGCGTCGGGTCGCCGGCCTTCTTCGACCACGTGGACTCGCGGAAGAACCACAAGACGGGCCCGAGCACCTGAACGCTCTGCTCGATGACGCTTGAGATCGGACGTTCCGCCATGTCGGCCCTCCCCGTATGCGTAGACCGAAATTATCGCAGGTCGCCCGCGGACCGGTACCCTTGCGTCCATGCTCGGGCAGAGACCCTCCCTCGAAGAGGTCGCCGACCGCATGGCGATCGACGAGGTCCTCGACGCGTATGCGACTGCTCTCGACACGAAGGATTGGGACACGCTCCGCACGCTGTTCCTACCCGACGCCGTCGTCGACTACCGGGACGAGGGCGGCGTGCGTGGGACCATCGATGAGGCCATCGCTTGGTTCGAAAAGACGGTCGCCAACTTCTCGGCCAGCCAGCACTTCGTGACGAACCGCCGCATCAAGGTCGACGGCGAAACCGCCACCGTGAACGCGTACATCTTCAGCCCGCTCGGCGCGCCGAACGGCAACGGCGGCTTGACGCTCGTCTTCGCCGGCGGCTTCTACGAGGACGTGCTGAAGCGCACGACTGACGGCTGGCGCTTCTCCGCGCGCACGATCCGCGCGTCATGGTTCCACGCGGGCCTGCAGGGCGGCGCGGCGCCGCCGCGGACCGCCGACTAGATGCTCCTCGAAGGCCGCGTCGCGATCGTCACCGGCATCGGGCCCGGCATCGGGCGTGAGGCCGCGCTGGCGCTCGCGCGCGAGGGAGCCGACGTCGCGCTCGGCGCCCGCACGGAGGAGAAGCTGCGCGAGGTGGCCACCGAGATCGAAGCGCTCGGCCGCAAGGCGCTCGTCGTCCCGACGAACATCGCACAGGAGGAGGACTGCCGCGCGATCGCCGACGCCACCGTGCAGGCCTTCGGCCGGATCGACGTCCTGGTCCAGAACGCGTTCAAGCAGCCGCCGATGCGCCGCATCGAGGACGAGAACGCGAAGGAGTGGGAGCGCGCGTTCCGCATCAACGTGATCGGCTCTCTCTCGATGGCCAAGGCAGTCCTGCCCGCGATGAAGGAGCAGGAGGCGGGCTCGATCGTGTTCGTCAGCTCGCTGTCCGCGCGGAACAACGACGTCACGCTCGGCGCCTACAGCGCAGCCAAGGCGGCGCTCCTGTCGGTCGCGCGCACGATGGCGCGCGAGTGGGGCGAGTATGGGATCCGGGTGAACTCCGTGGCGCCGGGTCACGTCTACGGCCCGAACCTCGAGTGGTACTTCCATCACCTCGCGAAGGAACAGAACCGCCCGTTCGAAGAGGTGAAG
>JBASRP010000489.1:0-13073 GCA_049273905.1 Actinomycetota bacterium | reverse complement strand
TGGAGACCGAGATCCATGCGGCGCGCTGCCTGACGCATCACGCGCTCCGCAAGATCGTCGCCGGCGAGGACGCGCTCCGAGAAGTGTCGATGGCCAAGTGGATGTCGACCGAGCTCGACTGGAAGGTCGCCGACGAGGTCCTGCAGATCCACGGCGGCTACGGCTACATGATGGAGTTCCCGATCCAGCGCGCGTGGCGCGACTCGCGGCTCGGCCCGATCGGCGGCGGGACGACCGAGATCATGAAAGAGATCATCTCGAAGACCTACGGACTGTAGATGGCGATCCACATCGTTCTCGACTGCGCGCACCCGAAACGCCTGAGTGAGTTCTGGTCACAGGCGCTCGGTTATGAGGTTGCGGGCTTCGCCGAGCAGTGGGGGATGCTGAAGGGACCGCGCGAGGGCGATGTCATGCTCTTGCAACAGGTCCCCGAACCGAAAAGCGGCAAGAACCGGATGCACATCGACGTGACGGCACCGGACGTCGAGGCGCGCGCGAAGGAACTAGAGGGTCTCGGGGCCCGGCGGCTCTCCGGCGCGGAGCCGCTGCACCAGTTCAACGCCGAGTGGATCGTGATGGCCGATCCCGAAGGCAACGAGTTCTGCGTGTGCAAAGGATGAGCGTCCCGGTCGTATCGAAGGCGCCGTCCGGCGAGGCCGCCGGATCGATCCTCATCGTGCACGGGCTGGCCGAACACAAGGGACGCTACACGTACGTTCAGCAGAAGCTCGCCGACTCCGGGTACGCGTCGCACGCGATCGACCTCCGCGGTCACGGCGAGGCCGACGGGTTCCCCGGAAAGGTGAACTCGCCCGACGAGTGGCTCGATGACATCGGCGAAGGCCTGGCGCTTCTCGACGGTGACGTCCGGTTCCTGATCGCGCACTCGATGGGGACGCTGCCGACGCTGGCGTACCTCGGTGAGCGCGGAACCGGCGGCGTGAAGGCGGTTGTCCTCTCCGCGTGCCCGATCGCGCCGGGCGAGCTTCAGCTCGAGGCACTCGCAAACCCGGAAGGGCCCGGCGTGCCTCCGCAGGCGGTGTCTCGCGACCCGGCCGTCGTGAAGGCGTACGTCGACGATCCGCTTGTCTTCAACGACAACGTGCCGCCGGAGTGCACCGCGGCGGTCATGCTGGCCGCGCAGCGGGCGTTCGCGGCCGCCCCGACGGTGACGATCCCCTCGCTGCTCGTCCACGGCGGCGCGGACCCGATCGCCACATCGGAGGGCTCACAAACGATGCACGACGAACTCGCGAGCGCGGACAAGTCGCTCAAGATCTACGACGGTCTCTACCACGAGATCTTCAACGAGCCCGAACGTGACGAGGTCCTCGGCGACGTGATCGCCTGGCTCGACGCCCACCGCTGATGAGCGACGAGCCACAAGAGTTCCGGCTCCTCCCCGAGGTCACGCCCGAGACCGAGCACTTCTGGCGCGGCGGCGAGCGCGGCGAGCTCGTCTTCCTGCGGTGCACCGACTGCGGAACCTACGTCCACCCGCCCGCGCCGGTCTGTCCCTCGTGCCTGGGGCGTTCGCTGAAGCCGGAGCCGGTGAGCGGCAAGGGCACGGTGTACACGTTCACGGTGAACCACCAGAAGTGGAATCCGACCGTACCCACGCCCTACGTCATCGCCGTTGTCGAGTTGGACGAGCAACCCGGCCTGCGCCTGACGACGAACATCGTCGACTGCCCGCCCGACGACGTGAAGATCGGGATGCGCGTCGCCGTGAAGTTCCTGCACCTCGAAGACGTGTGGCTGCCGCTCTTCGCGCCGGAGGCCTGATGGAAGAGATCCTCGAACGGCGCGCCGTTATCTCCGGGATCGGCCAGTCCGATGTCGGGCGGCGGCTCAACCGCACCGACCTCGACCTGACGATCGACGCCGCGCTCGAGGCGATCGCCGACGCCGGCCTCACGCGCGACGACATCGACGGCATCGCGTCGTATCCGGGCGGCGGACTGGCGCTTCCGGCCGGGTTCGCCGGCCCGAGCACGACCGAGGTGCACGACGCTCTGCGTCTGAAGGTCGGCTGGTACGCGGCGGGGCTCGAGGGTCCCGCGCAGCTCGCGCCCGTGATCAACGCGTGCATGGCCGTCGCGAACGGCCTCGCTTCGCACGTGCTCGTCTATCGCACGGTCACCGAGGCGACGGCGCAGGGGAGTGGCGGCCGCCAGGGGATGGGGATGAATGCGCCTGACCGGCGCGCGAAAGGGTTCATGCAGTGGCACCTCCCGTTCCACAACTACTCCGCCGCGAACTGGACTGCGTTCTACGCCCAGCGGCACATGCACGAGTTCGGCACGACGCGCGAGCAGCTGGGCGCGATCGCCGTCAACAACCGGCAGAACGCAGGCCGCAACCCCAAGGCGATCTTCCGCGAACCGATGACGATGGAGGACTACCTCGGCGCGCGTACGATCTCCACGCCGCTTTGCCTCTTCGATTGCGACGTCCCGTGCGACGGATCTACCGCGGTGATCGTCTCGCGCGCGGAGCACGTGACGGGCACATCCCACCCCGTCGCGCGCGTGCAGGCCGTCGGGTCCGCGATGCGCGGACGGCCCTGGTGGGACCAGTTCGAGGACCTCACCACGATGGCCCTGCGCGACGCGGCCGCGCAGCTCTGGACGCGCACCGACATGAAGCCGTCCGATGTCGACGTCGCCGAGCTCTACGACGGGTTCAGCTTCATCACGCTGGCGTGGCTCGAGGCGCTCGGCTTCTGTAAGAAGGGCGAGGGGGGCCCCTTTGTCGAAGGCGGCGCGCGGATCGCGCTGGACGGCGACGTTCCGCTCAATACCTCCGGCGGCCAGCTGTCGGCCGGACGCCTGCACGGGTTCGGGCTCCTGCACGAGGCCTGTGTGCAGCTCCGCGGCGAGGGCGGAGACCGTCAGGTGCGGGACCCGGAGGTCGCCGTCGTCGCGGCCGGCGGCGGGCCGATCGCCGGATGCATGCTTCTGACACGGGAAGGGTGAGATGGACGCGACGCGCGCGATGACGTTCGGGGACGTGCTGCGGGAGAACCGCCGCTCGTACCGCACGAAGACGGCAGAGGTCTGCGGCGACGAGCGTTTCACGTACGCCGAGATGGACGACCGTGTGAACCGTCTCGCGAACGCTCTGCTCGAGGGCGGCGTCGGAGAAGGGGACCGCGTCCTGTGGCTCGGCCAGAACTGTCACCGCGTTCTCGAGCTGCTGATCGCCTGCGCGAAGATCGACGCGATGCTCTGTCCCGCCAACTGGCGGATGACGGCGGACGAGTGGTCGTTCATCGCCGGCGACCTCGACCCCAAGATCGTCGTCTGGCAAGAGGCGGAGCTCGGCGATCAGGCGCGCGCGGTCCGCGATGGGGGCGCCGCGGAGAAGGCGCTCTGGCTCCGGCACGATTCAACCGGCGACGGTTCGTACGAAGCGTTCCTCGCGGCCGGGTCCGATAGTGATCCGAACGTCGCCGTCGATCCACTGCACCCGGCGCTCGTCATGTACACGGCCGCCTTCGGCGGCCGTCCCAACGGCGCGATGCTGACGCACACCGGCCTGCTCACCCAGAGCGCCACCCTTCAGCGTCTCGGGGACATCTGGAGTGAGTACACGTACCTCAACTGCGGACCGCTCTTCCACGTCGCAACCTTCATGTTCACCATCGCGTCGTTCCATGCCGCAGGAACCAACGTTTTCACGAGCCGCGCCGATCCGGAAGAGATATGCAGGCTGATCGAAGGCGAGCGCTGCACCGGCGGCTTCGTGCTACCGCCGACGATCACGCAGATCCTCGAGATCAACAAGGACGGCCGGTATGACCTGAAGAGCTATCGCAACGCGATCCCGATACCGGGCTGGACCGAGATGACGTCCCCCGACACGACGCGGATGGCGCGCAACCCCAGTGCTTATGGCCAGACGGAGCTCTCCGGCATCGCGTGTTACGGCGCGTTCGGAATGCGTGAGGGTGTTTTCACGTCCGGACGGCCCGGACCGGCGACGCGCGTGAGGATCGTCGACCCCGATGACAACGAGGTTTCCGACGGCGAGACCGGCGAGATCACCGTCGCCGGGCCGATCGTTCACGCCGGCTACTGGAACCGCCCGGACCTGAACGCGGAGCGCTTCCGAAACGGCTGGTGGCACACGAACGACCTCGGCCGTCGCGACGAGAACGGCATCGTCGTCTTCATCGGCCCGAAGGCGCACATGATCAAGACCGGCGTTGAGAACGTCTACCCCGTTGAAGTCGAAACCGCGCTCGAGAAGCACCCGGCCGTGAAGGAAGCGGCCGTGATCGGCGTCCCGCACCCGAAGTGGACGCAGACGGTGAAGGCGATCGTCGTTCTCAACGAGGACGCACAGGCGACCGGCGACGAGATTATCGAGCACTGCAAGACGCTCATCGCCTCCTACAAGAAACCGACGAGTGTCGAGTTCCTAACGGAGCCGTTGCCGCGCACCCAGACCGGCCAGAAGGATCACGCCGCCCTCGACGAACGCTTCGGCGGCGGCAACTATCCGGGTGGCGGTGCCACGATGATCCCCCGATAGGAGTTAGCCCCGCCGCTCTCCGACGCCGGGAAAGAAGCGCCCTGTCCGCGCCGCGTACCGGGTGAAGTCCCCCTCGTGCATGCGCAGCAGATACGGCTCCTCCACTCCGCGCACGACGATCTCCGCTCCCGCGAGGATGGCGACTACCGAGACAACCGTGACCACGTTGAAAACCACCAGCGCCATCCCCACACCCACGACGATCATCGCCGCATAGATCGGATTGCGCACCCGCCGGAACAACCCCCGCGTGACGAGCTCCGTCCGCTCCCCGGGATCCAACCCCGCCCGCCACGACGCCCCCATATGCTCCTGCGCGACGATCGTCACCACGACACCGGCCGCGCTCAGAACGAGACCCACCACAGCGACGACCGTGTCGTTGGCCTCTCCGAACGCCACGCCGGCCGGCGACCCGACGATCCCGGCCGAAAGCAGAGACTGACCCAGCCACGCGAGAGCGCTCGAAGGGATCGGGAACGGAGAACGTCCCGTCGCCTTCCTATGTAAGAAGCTCCGCACAACGAGCGCGACGAGCGCGAAGACCCCGTAGATCGCCAACGCCGCCGCTCTCATGAACACACCCTAGGCGGCTCTCGACATGACCGAGTGCCCTCAGCCATCATGGAGCCCGCATCCCAGGGTGAGCGCGAGAGGAGCCCCGATGAACATCGCCGTCCTCGGAGAGAGGAACCTCGAGCAGTTCGGGGAGTACAACACCGTTTGGTTCGAGGGTCGCGAGTACTCGAACCGCGAATTGCTCGACCTCGGCAAGCGCTTCGCCGGCGCGCTGGAAGGTATCGGCATCGTTCCCGGCGACCGGGTCGGCGTGATGCTCCCGAACATCCCCGAGATCGGCTCCGTCTACGGCGGCATCAGCCGCGCCGGCGCCGTCGTGATGCCGATGGTGTTCATGCTTGCCGTCCCCGAGATCCGTCACATCCTCACCGACTCGGGAGCGTCCGCCGTCGTAACGAGCTCCGAGTTCTACGGGAACGTCGCCGAGGCCATGAAGGAACTCCCGAAGCCGCCGCAGGTGATCGTCCTCGGCGACCCAACGCCCGACGGCGCGCTTGCCTTCCAGAAGCTCGTCGACGCCGCGACGCCGAAGGACGATATCGCCGACCGCGACGAAGACGACATCGCCGTGATCTTCTACACGAGCGGCACGACGGGACGCCCGAAGGGCGTGATGCTTTCGCACGGGAACCTTCTCTTCAACGCAGAGAACAGCGCTGCCCTCGGTCTGACCCAGGACGGCGACGTCTCGATCTCGTGTCTTCCCCTGGCGCACCTCTTCGGGATGGGGACGACGATGACCGGTCAGCTCCGCAAGCTGAAAGGCGTGCTGCTGCGCTGGTTCACCGCGGAGGGATTCTTCGAGGCCGTCAACACCCATCGCGTGAAGTCGAGCGCGGTCGTTCCCACGATGCTCGCGTACATGCTCGCCCATCCCGACTTCGACAAGGTCGACTGGTCGAGCTTCGAGTTCATCGTCGTCGCGGCGGCGCCCGTCCCGGTCGAGCTCGCCGAGGAATTCGAGAAGCGCACCGGCGCGCGGGTCCTCGAGGGCTACGGCCTGACCGAGACCTCGCCGACCGTCAGCGTGATGCGCCGCGAGGATCCGCGCCGGCTCGGCTCGTGCGGCAAGCCGGTCCCCAACATCGAGGTCGCGATCCTCGATGACGACGACAAGCCGGTCGCCACCGGCGAGACCGGTGAGGTGTGCGTCAAGGGTCCGAACGTGATGAAGGGCTACTACAACCTCCCCGACGCGACGGCGGACGCGATGCGCAGCGGCTGGTTCCACACCGGGGACATGGGCCACCTCGACGAGGACGGCTACCTGTACATCACCGAGCGCAAGAAGGACATGATCATCCGCGGCGGTTTCAACATCTACCCGCGCGACGTCGAGGAGGTCCTCTACGGACACCCGGCCGTCCTCGAAGCGGCCGTCGTGGGGATCCCCGACCCGAAGATGGGGGAGGAGGTCCGCGCCTACGTCGTCCTCCGGCCCGGTGAGACAGCGACGGCCGACGAGCTGATGGACTATGCCTGTGAGCACCTCGCCCGCTACAAGACCCCCAAAGACGTGCACTTCCTCGATGCGCTGCCGAAGAACCCCATCGGCAAGATCCTGAAGAAAGATCTGAGGGAGATGGCGAAGCAGCAGAGCGCCCTCTAGCATTGGTCCGACATGACACAGGGTGGGAACCGCCGGATCGACCGGATCCTCGACCCCTCTTACATCGAGGGGCTGGGCGAGCTGTCGACCGAAGACCTCCGCGCGAAGCGGGAGGAATGTGAGGAAGAGGAGTTCGTCTTCTCCTACGAGCGGCGCCTCCTCCACGCGCGGATGGACCTGCTCGACGCCGAACGCAAGAGGCGCGCGGCGGGCGAATCGCCCCACTCGCTGATCGAGCGCCTCCCCCAGATCCTGGCCGATGAGGGCCGCACGCACCGCGGCGCGTTCCCGAACCTCGAGGCGCCCCCGATCTTCGAGAACCCGCGCCGCCGCGTCGAGAAGCTCGTCACGAACGACATGCTGACGCGGTTGACCGAACTGCCGGACGAAGAGATCACGGCCGTCACCGAAACGCTCAAAGAAGCGGAGCGCGAAGTATCCGATTCGCGGCGAGCCGTCCAGGCAGTTATCGATCGCATCGTCGAAGAGCTGGCTCGCCGGCTCGTCGACGCGTAAGCGGCCTTCCGTCTCTAGCCGTTACGTACTTCGGATATCGCCCGGAATAACTATGGACGGTCTAGCGCGTCCGGTCGCATAGATATGTCCATGGCTCTCTCCGCGGCCCGGGGGGCGTCCCGCAAACCTCGGGTGCTGATCGTGGATGACGACCCTCTGATCCGCGACCTCGTGCGCGCGGTTCTGGAGGATGCGTCGTACGACCTGGACGAAGCCTCCTCGGGCGAGGAGGCGCTCCGGGTCGCTTCGCGCCGCCCTCCCGATGTGGTTCTGCTTGATGTGATGATGCCCGGCCTCAACGGGTTCGAGGTTGCCGAACGGATGAAGCACGACGAGAAGACGAGCGACGCCGTCGTCATCATGCTGACGGCGAAAGACGCTCCCGAGGATCGCCGCCGAGGTATGGATGCCGGAGCCGACGTCTACTTCACCAAGCCCTTCAGCCCCCTCGAGCTCCTGACGACGATCTCGGGAGCGATCCGGTGAACGACGCCGCGGGGCCGCCGCTCCCAACGGATGAGGACGGGCGCTTGCGCGCCCAACTCCTGGCGTTCGCGCACGACCTCAACGAGGTCTATCGGCGCGAGAGGGCGCGTACGGCCGAGCTGGAAGACGCGCTGCGCGAGCTGGAAGAGTCTTACCTCGCGACCGTTCGCACTCTGGCGTTCGTCGTCGAGGCCAAGGACACGCACACGCGCTCGCACCTCGACCGCGCGCACGACTACGCGGTCGCGCTGGCGCAGCGCGTCGCGCCGGACCTGGCTGCCGACCAAACGCTGCGGTACGGGTTCTTCCTCCACGACATCGGCAAGATCGGCATCCCCGAGCGGATCCTGTCGAAGCCCGGGCCGCTCACCGACGACGAGTGGGCGATCATGCGAACGCACCCGCTGCTCGGCGCGCAGATCCTCTCGCCGGTGAAGTTCCTCCACCCGGCTCTTCCGATCGTGGAGGCGCACCACGAGAAGTGGGACGGCAGCGGGTACCCCCGCGGCCTGCGCGGCGAGGACATCCCGCTCGGGGCGCGCATCTTCGCTCTGGTCGACGCCTTCGACGCGATGACATCGGATCGCCCGTACCGCCGGTCGCTCACGTTCGAGCAAGCGCTCGAGCAGATCTCCAAATCGGGCGGCACCCAGTTCGATCCCGAGGTCGTCCGCTGTTTCGTCGAGCTGTGCGAAGACTCCGAGTCCGGCCGGATCTTCACCGGCGAGGGCGCCCGCCACGTGTCGTAACGCGCCATCCGCATAGCCGGGCGTCGCACCGGCGATAATCAGTGCCGATGCGGACCGCGGTTCTGTCGGACATCCACTCCAACCTCGAAGCGCTCGACGCCGTTCTTGCTGCGGCCGACGAGGCCGGTTGCGAACGCGTGATCGTCCTCGGCGACATCGTCGGCTACGGCGCCGACCCCGACGCCGTCATCGCGCGGCTCGCGGATCGCGAGGCCATCGCGATCGCCGGCAACCACGATCTCGCCGCCACCGGCGCCTTCGACGTGTCGTGGTTCAACGAGGTCGCCGCCGCCGCCATCGCGTGGACGACCGCGATCATCAAACCCGAGACGAAGGGATACCTCGGCTCGTTGAGCCCGCGCCGCGACACCCCGGCGGCACTCCTCGTGCACGGCTCCGTACGCGATCCCGTCTCGGAGTATCTGCTCCACATCCCCGACGCCGCTGCGAGCTTCGCTCTCGATGCGTTCCCGCTCGCGTTCTTCGGGCACACGCACTTGCCGACCGTGTTCCGCGCGACGGCGGATGGCGCCGTGAACGGCTGGGTGCTCGCCGAAGATCTGGACATGCCGCTCGCGCCCGGCGACCGCTACATGGTCAACCCCGGTAGCGTCGGGCAGCCGCGCGATCGCGACCCGCGCGCGGCGTTCATGATCTGGGACGACGGCCGCGTGACGGGCCGGCGCGTCGCGTATCCGATCGAGACCGCGGTGCGGAAGATCCGCGACGCCGGGCTCCCGTCCTGGCTCGCCGAGCGGCTGGCCCTCGGCGAGTGAGCGCCGCGCCGCTCGTCGTCGAGATCGAGCGTTCCGGCATCGTCGAGAGCTCACATCTCGTCGACGTCGTTGTGATCTCGCGCCAGGGGTCGGTCGTCGCGAGCGCCGGGGAGCCGGCGACGATCGCGTATATGCGTTCCACGGCGAAGCCCGTCCAGACGGCCGTTTGCATCGACGCCGGCTGGAAGCCGCCGAACGAAGAGGCGGTCGCCATCGCATGCGGATCGCACAACGGAGAGCCGCCGCAGGTGGCGGTCGTCCGAACCACGCTCGAGGCCGGCTTCCTCGACGAGGCTGAGCTCCGGTGCCCGCCGGCGCATCCACGCGCCGGAGCCGTCGGTGACCCCAAGCCGATCTTCCACAACTGTTCTGGGAAGCACGCAGCCATGCTCGCGACTGCCGTCATCAACGGTTGGCCGCGCGACGATTACCGCTCGCCCGACCATCCGTTGCAGCGAGCCGTCGCCGAACGCCTTTCGTCGCTCGCCGGAAAGACCGCCGAGTCCGTCGGGGTCGATGGCTGCGGCGTGCCGACCTTCGCCTACCGTCTGCAGGACGCGGGGCGAATCTTCGCGCTCCTCAAGGAGACGGCGCCGTATCCCGTCTACGCGATGCGCGCGCAGCCCTATCTCGTCGCCGGGACGGGACGGTTGTGCACCGCCGTTCTCGAGTCCGTCCCCGGCGTCGTGATCAAGGTCGGTGCCGAGGGGATGTTCTGCGGCGCGCTCCTCGACGACGGCATCGGCTTCGCGCTCAAGGCGCGCGACGGCGCGGTCCGCGCGGCCGAGGCGGCCGTCCTCGAAACGCTGCGGTTCCTCGGCGCAGAGGTTCCCGCAGACCTCGCCCCGGCGCCCGTTCTCGGCGGCGGCGAGCCCGTCGGGATGGTGCGCATGCGAGGCGAGCTCAGCCGCGCCTGACCAGGCTGTTCGCAAAATGCTATCGGGTGCTTGCTGCCAGCTTGCAGCGCCCTTGTGCCTGCGATAGCCTGCATTTCAGCTTCTAGGCAGTGGCGAAACGACGTAGGGAGCGGTCGTTTTGAAGGTACGGGAGCTCGGGCGTTTCATCCGCGATCAGCGCGGCGCGTCGCGTCTTTCCCTCCGTAAGCTTTCGAAGCTCGCGGGGATCTCCAATCCCTATCTCTCGCAGATCGAGCGCGGCCTGCGCCGCCCGAGCGCCGAGATCCTCCAAGCGATCGCGAAAGCGCTCCGCATCTCCGCGGAAACGCTCTACGTGAAGGCCGGCATCCTCGAGGAGCGGACGGACAACGTCGATCTCGAGGTGACCATCCGCCGCGACGCCACCATCACGCAGAAGCAGAAGCAGATCCTCCTCGACCTCTACCAAGGCTTCCAGAAGGAAACGGGGCCCAAGCCCAAGCGCACGCAGGTCCGCAAGGTCGCAGCGGCCAGGCGCACGGCGCCCCGGAAGACCACGGCGAAGACTCCGGCGCGTAAACCCGCCCGCAAAGCGGCGAAGCGCAGCACACGGAGGACCCGATGACCAGCTTCGGCGGGAGGGCGGAGACACAGGCTCTCTGTGGCCCTCACCCGGCTCCCCTTCGCTCTCCCGCCTCAATCCTCGATCTAGTCGGGAAGGGGGTGTAACGAATGAGCACGGCGAAGAAGGCGCTCTACGCGGCGGTCGGAGCCGGCGATCTGGCGCTCGAGCAGGCGAAGGGCCTTCCTAAGAGGGTTACGAGCCTCCCGACCCAGATCAAGGACTCGGCCGGCGAGATCCGTAGCCTCCCGAGCAAGGCCGCATCGCTTCGGAAGGACGGACGCGAGCGCGTGACCAAGGTCTACAAGACCTTCGACAAGGCCACGACGAAGTCTCGCAAGCGTGCCACGAAGACTCTCAACGATCTGTCGAAGCGCGGCGAGAAGCTCGTGAAGCGGATCTCCAAGTCGGCGCCGACGAAGCGTGCGCTCGAGCAGACGAAAGCTGCTCGCTCGCGCGTGAAGGCGGCGACGACGTCGGTCCGCAAGGCAGTGAAGGCGGACTCGAAGGCCGTCGTCGCGGCGGCGGAGACCGTCGTCGAGCAGGCAGGCTAAGCAGCGACAACAGCATCATGGAAGCCCGGCATAACGCCGGGCTTCCATACGTTTACAGGCCCGATGGGTGCCTCCGGAGCCCCTGCTACTCTGACCCGCGGCATGCCGACGGCGGTGCATGAGGATCCCGCCGCGTTCGCCGCACTTGCCCGTCGGTGGCGGACGCTGCTCGACCGCGACCCCGCCGCCAGCGTCTTCCACACCCCCCAGTACCTCGCGACCTGGTGGAACGAGTTTGCCGCCGGCGCCACCCCCCGGATCATCGAGATCCCGGACGGCGAGGATCTCCGCGGCATCGCGGCGCTGGCTCTGTGGCCGGACGGCCGGCTGAGCCTCGCCGGCGATCACGACACGACCGACTATCGCGGGCCGGTCTCCGCGCCCGAGGACCGCGATGAGGTCGCTGCAGCCGTCCTCGCTGCCGTCGCGGGCGATCCCTGGTCGTCCTTCGAGATGGACGGCCTGGCCGCCGACTCCGGCTGGATCGAGGCGCTGACCGCGGCCGCGAAGGACGCCGGCTACGCCGTGACCGAGACGGCGCACGAAGCCTGTCCGCGCGCTGCGATGCCCAACGCGTCGTTCGAGCAGTACCTCGCGTCGATCCCCGGGAAGCTGCGGCACGAGATCCTCCGTAAGGGGCGCCGCCTCGAGCGCGACGCGGGTCCGTTCACGGTCCGGCTCGCGACGGAGCTCACCCTCGACGACGACCTCGAGAAGTTCTTCGCGATGCACCGCTCGTCCGACGGCCCGAAGGGCCGTTTCATGCACGAAGGCATGGCGACGTTCTTCGGCAGCTTCGCGTGGATGCTCTTCTCCCAGCGCTGGCTGCGTCTCGCTCTCCTCGAGATCGGCGGCGAGGCGTGGGCCGGCGTCTACGCGTTCCGCTACGGCGACTCGTGGGACGTGTGGAATTCGGCGTTCGATCACGCGCGCCGCGAGCTCGCGCCGGGCATGGTGTTGATGGGGGAGTGCATCCGCCTCGCCGCGGAAGAGGGATGCACGGTCTTCGATTTCCTCCGTGGGACGGAGCCCTACAAGTACCGCTTCGGCGCCGTGGATGTTCCCCTCGTGCAACTGGTCGTGGAGCGCTGATGCAGGAACCGCGGTACGGGATCCCACGGGTGAAGCCCGCCAACGTCGAGCGCGTCGCGCTCGTGTCCGTGCACACGTGTCCGCTCGACCAGCCGGGCTTCGGCGACTCCGGCGGGATGAACGTCTACGTCCGGTCGGTCGCGCGGCGTCTCGCCGAGATGGGCATCGCCGTCGACATCTTCACGCGCTGGGCCGGACCAGAGCAGCACGTCGTCGACGTCGATCCGGGCGTGCGCGTCGTCCACCTCGAAGCCGGGCCCGACGCGCCGGTCGAGAAGGAAGAGCTGCCGCGGTACCTCACCGCCTTCCTTCAATCGATGATGCGCTTCGAGGCGGACGAGGCCGCGCGCTTGAACGTGTCGTCTCCGATCTACGACGTCGTTCATTCGCACTACTGGCTGTCCGGATGGATCGGCCGCCTCGCGCGCGAGCGCTGGCACATCCCGCTGGTCCACTCGTTCCACACGCTCGGCCGCGTGAAGAATCGGACGCTCGCGCCCGGCGAGAACCCGGAGCCGGCGGGGCGCATCAGCGGCGAGCAGCGCGTCGTCCAGGCGGCCGACTGCATCCTCGCGCCGACCATCGGAGAGGCGGCGGATCTGGTGAACCTCTACGGCGCTGACCCGCGGCGCGTGCGCGTGGTCGCGCCCGGCGTGGACACCGACGTCTTCAC
>JBASRP010000411.1:0-3427 GCA_049273905.1 Actinomycetota bacterium | reverse complement strand
AAAGTCGCGCCCTCGTCGACCAGATCGGCGAGGACCTCGCCGGCGTCGCCATGCACCATCGTCCCCGCCGGCACGGCGACGATCCGATCGTCCGCGGAGGACCCGTGCTGGTCCGATCCGCGACCGTGCTGCCCGCGTTCGGCCTTCACGTGGGGATGGCGCGCGAGTTCGGCAAGGGTCGCGACACCCGCCGTTACCCGCAGGACGACCGACCCGCCGTTCCCGCCGTTCCCGCCGTCCGGCCCGCCCTTGGGCCGGTACTTCTCGCGCCGGAACGAGGCAGCGCCGTTCCCGCCACCGCCCGCCTGGACGTGGATGCGCGTCTCGTCCACGAAATCCTTGTTTTTCTGCATCTCATCCGACCTCGGAACCGCGACGAATGCACTCTAGCAAGCACTCTTGAACGCTTTTGGGGGTTACCATTGCGGACCATGAACGGGGTCGAACGCGGCTGTCTGATCATCGCCGACATCAGCGGGTACACGAAGTACCTGACGGGTGTCGAGCTCGATCATTCGACCGACATCCTGGCCGACCTGATCAACACGATCGTCAACGCCATGGCCGGCACCTTCACCCTCGCGAAGCTCGAGGGCGACGCGATCTTCGCCTACGCGGCCGACCCCGACGACCTATCCGAAGGCCCGTCGCTCGTGACGTTGATCGAAGGCACGTACTTCGCTTTCCGGCACCGTCAAGAGGTGATCGACCGCGCGACGAGTTGCACCTGTGACGCATGCCGCAAGATCCCGACGCTGAACCTCAAGTTCGTGGTGCATCACGGCTCGTACGTCGTCCACGAAGTCGCAGGCTCGAAGGAGCTCGTCGGGCCCGACGTGATCGTGGCGCACCGGCTCCTCAAGAACGAGGTCAAGGAGAAGTTCGGCCTCAACGGGTACACGTTCTTCTCGGGCCACTGCGCTGAGCGCTACGGGCTCGACACCACCGCGCTCACGCTCCATCCGCACACCGAGCTCTACGACGACGTCGGCGAGATCGAGGGCTGGGTGCACGACCTCGACACCCGCTGGGCGGAGGAGCTCGAGCGCCGCGTCGTTCGCCTCACCGCCGATGAGCCGGGGGTCATGGCGTTGGAGTTCGAGTTCCCTGCTCCGCCGTCGGTGGTGTGGGATCACCTCACGTCGCCCTCGAAACGCCTCGCGTGGCAGCTGGGCACGGATGACATGATCCAGGACAACCCGAGCGGTACGCGCGGGGTCGGGACGCAGAATCACTGCGTGCACGGGGACGGCACGATCATCGAGGAGGAGGTCCTCGACTGGAAGCCTTTCAACTACGTGACGGTTCAGGTCGAGAGCCCGATTGGCCCGTTCACGTACACCTTCGAATTCACGCCGCTCGAGGAGGGCTCACGGACGAGGGTGGTCGACTTCATGAAGCTGACCGGCGGACCAGAGCAGGAAGCGATGATGGCGGCCGGCGGCGGCGAGGAGATGACGAACGCCTTCGTGAACGGGATGAAAGGTCTCGCGGCGATGCTGGCGGAGCGGGAGGAAGAACCGAGCGCTAGCTCGGGATGATGTCGACGAGCTTGCGCTCGCCGCGGTTCCGGTAGGAAACCTTCCCGGCGACCCGCGCGAAGAGGGTGTCGTCCCTGCCGCGCCCCACGTTGAGCCCCGCGTGGACACGCGTCCCACGCTGCCGGACGATGATCGAACCGGCCGTCACGACCTGACCCGCGTACCGCTTAATGCCGAGGCGTTTCGCGTTCGAGTCCCGGCCGTTCCGGCTGGAGGATGCACCCTTCTTGGAGGCCATA
The DNA here is from genome assembly GCA_049273905.1 of Actinomycetota bacterium. Lineage (GTDB taxonomy): Bacteria > Actinomycetota > AC-67 > AC-67 > AC-67 > JBASRP01. The sequence goes on along the minus strand of JBASRP010000411.1, from coordinate 1,647 downwards.
GCGCGGGCCAGGCTACCAGAGCCTCGCCGACCTGTCTCCGGGCCTACTTGGACGAGGACTTCTTCGCGGCCGATTTCTTCGGTTTGGCCGCGCTCTTCTTCGCCGCGGGCGCCTTCGCGCTCGTCTTGGCGGCCGACTTCTTCCTCGGCGTCACCTTCTTCGGAGCGTCCTCGGTATCCGTTTCCGCGGCCTGGCGCTGGAGCTCGCGCGCCGTCTTCTCGGCCGCCTCGGCGGCCTTCTTCTCCTCGGCCCGCTCGACCACGTCGCCGAAGCGCAGCTCCGCGATCTCGACGAGCGTCATCTTCTGCCGGTGGCCTGTGTGCTTCCGATAGCCGGTTTTCTGCCGGTAGTTGAAGACCTCGAGCTTGTCGGCCTTGATGTGTTGGAGCACCTTGCCGACGACCGCTCCCTGGTCGTTCAACTGGGCGTGATCGGTGACGATCGTTCCGTCGTCCTTGGCGATCATGAGCGGGACGAAGCGCACCTCCTCGCCCGGCTCCTTGTTCATCAGGTCGACGGTGATCTGTTCCCCGACGGTCACCTTCTCCTGGTGACCGCCGGTCCGGATGATCGCGTACATGGGATTCCCCCTAGCTAGTCGATCTCGTGGGTGATGACGATACCGCGCCCCTCGCAGTTGGGGCACGGTTCGCTGAAGGCCTCGAGCAGGCCTTCGGAGACCTTCTTCCGGGTCATCTCCACGAGCCCCAGGGACGAGACATCGAAAACCTGACTGCGCGTCTTGTCGCGGCCGAGCGCGCGCTTCAGCGTCCGAAGGACCTGCTCGCGGTTGGACGCGACGATCATGTCGATGAAATCGATCACGATGATCCCGCCGATGTCGCGCAGACGGAGCTGGCGCGCGACCTCTTCCGCGGCTTCGAGGTTGTTCTTGAAGACCGTCTCCTCGAGCGAGCCGCCCTTGCCGACGAACTTCGACGTGTTCACGTCGATGACCGTCATCGCCTCGGTGCGGTCGATGACGATCGACCCGCCGGACGGCAGCCATACCTTCCGCTCGAGCGCCTTCTGGATCTGCTCGGCGATGTGGTAGTGCTCGAGGATCGGCAGGGCCCCGTCGTGCAGCTCGAGCTTCTCGAGGAGATCCGGCCCCGTCTCGTCGAGGTATGCCCGGAGCTGTTCGTAGATCCTCTTCGAGTCGACGACAACCTTCGCGAAGTCGCCCGAGAAGATGTCGCGCGCGACGCGCATGACGAGTTCGGGCTCCGCGTAGAGCAGCGCGGGCGCTTTCTCTTTCTTCTGCTTCCCCTGGATCTCGTCCCAGATCTTCACGAGACTGTCGAGGTCGCGCTTCAGCGCCTCGGCCGTCGCCCCCTCGGCGGCCGTCCGGACGATCACGCCGTGACCGTTGGGACGCATCGACCGGAGTATCGTGCGCAGGCGCGCGCGCTCGTCCTCCGCGAGACGCCGCGAGATACCGGACAGCTGCTGCTCCGGCGCCAGCACCATGTAGCGCCCGGCGAGCGAGATCTGCGCCGTGAGACGCGCACCCTTCGTTCCGAGCGGATCCTTCGTCACCTGGACGAGGACGGCTTGGCCCGGCTTGAGCATCTTCTCGATGCGCGGGACTGCCTCGCCTTCGAGGTCCTCCGGCGCATAGTTCACCTCACCGGCGTACAGCACCGC
>JBASRP010000410.1:0-14075 GCA_049273905.1 Actinomycetota bacterium | reverse complement strand
TCGACACGCCGGGCGCCGACCCCTCCTCGGATTCCGAACGGCAGGGCATCGCGCGCACGATCGCGACCGCGTTCCGCACGGTGATGGAGCACCCCGGCCCGTCGATCGCGGTGATCACCGGCGAAGGCGGCAGCGGAGGCGCGCTTTCCCTGGCGGTCTGCGACCGTGTGCTGATCTGTGAGAACGCGATCTTCTCCGTCATCGCGCCCGAGGGCGCCGCGGCGATCCTGAAGCGGTCGGACGTGGAAGGCGTGGCGCGCGACCTGAAGCTCACGGCCCGCGACCTGATCGGGTTCGGGCTGGCCGACGGGATCGTTCCCGAACCGCCGGGCGGTGCGCACACGGACCCCAATCTGGCGATCAAGCTCATCGGCGAGGCCGTGGGCTCGGTGCTGGACGAACTCACCGCCCTCCCCCGCGAGGCGCGCCTCGCGGCCCGGCGCGAGCGCTGGCGGAACGCCGGCAACGCTTTCCTCGGATGAAGGAGCCCACGCGCAAGAAACGGGTCCGCCCGGCCCGGAAGATCATCCCGCGCGGCCAGATGGGTCCGCAGTGGGTCATCGCGCCGCTGGTCTTGGGCGCGATCATCGTCGTCCTGGGCGTCGTCTACCTGCTGACCCGATAGGGCTAGTCCCGAAATGAGACGACTGGCCCATTGAGTTCGCTTTCTTCGCATCCGAAGCTGGGTAGGAAAGCGGCATGGGTTTTCACATCCTTGACCCAGAGGAGGCTCCCGGCCAGAATCACAGGTGTGTGATTCGGCCACCAGGAGCGGCGGCTCGGGCCGGATGTGTCAGGAAAACCTCCCCACGTCGTAGAAGGTTGTGCGAGGCCGGCGGCGAGCCGGCAGGAGCGGGGGCTCCCGCGATGGGGGTTCGATGATCGGCCCACGAGAATTGGGACGGATGCGCGGCGACGTCCGAGCCGTGCGCAAGGCCGTCGGCCGCGCGCTGCGCCGGCCCAAGACCTACTCCAGCTACGTCAAGGAAGCCGTCTGGATGGGCGTGAACGTCGCCATGTATCCGGCCGGACTCCTCGGCGAGGCCCTCGACCCCGACACGTCGTCCGGCGCCTTCCGCGGCCTCTACGCCCGCGAGCTTCCCCTGTGCTACCTCGAGCCGGAGGCGGCGGCGACGCCGATCATCCTGCTGCACGGCTACTTCCACAACCGTTCCGGCTTCCTGGTGATGCGCCGGGCCCTGCGTCGCAACGGCTTCCGCCACGTGAACACGATGAATTACAACGTGATCGGCCACGAGATCGAGGAGCTCGCCGCGCAGCTCGGCGGGTACGTCGAGAACGTGCTCAACCGCACCGGCGCGACGCGCGTGCACCTCGTAGGTCACTCGCTCGGCGGCTTGGTCGCGCGAACCTACGTTCAAGAGGGCGGCGGCGACAAGCGCGTGCACACGTGCGTCACGCTCGGCACGCCGCACCAGGGCACGTACGCCGCCCTGATCGGTCGCGGCCGGGCGGCCCGGCAGATCCGCCCGCGGTCGGCGCTCCTCGAACGCCTCGAGCGCACGGCGGCCGAGGTGCCGACACGTTTCATCTCCTACTACTCGAACCTCGATCCCCTCGTCGTCCCGGCGTCGAGCGCCAAGCTGCTCACGCCGGCTTTGCGCGCGACGAACGTGCTCGTGAAAGACCACGGGCACATGAGCCTGCTGCTCTCCGGGCAGCTGATCCGGTCGGTCGTGTCGGCCCTGTCCACGCTGGACAGCGATCAGCGGCCGATCGCACCGGTGACGGCCCTGCCGTCGGTCACGCGGAACGGCAGCAGCAGCGCGACCGGCGCCTAGCGCTTAGTCCGGCGGGACCGCCGGCGGCTGTGGATCGTCTTCCTGTTTGACGTTGCGCGCGAAGAATCGTCTCTCGATTGGCTTCAGGCCGGCCAGCGTGATGACCGCGAGGATCGACGTCGCGGTCGCCGCGAAGAAGTAGCCCATCGCCACGGCGAGTCCGACCGCGGCGGTAACCCACAGCGTCGCCGCGGTGGTCAGTCCGCGCACGGTTCCGCCATGCCGCAGGATCGTGCCACCGCCGAGGAACCCGATGCCGACCACGACTTGGCTCGCCACGCGCGTGAGGTCCGCCTGGATGCGGTGCGTGTCGGTACCGCCGGTGAAGGCTTGGAAACCGAACGCGCCCACCAATGTGAAGAGACAGGCGCCGACCGCAACGAGCATGTGCGTCCGGAAGCCGGCGGGCTGATCGCGGAGTTCGCGCTCGATGCCGATGACGCCGCCGAGCGCTGCGGCGACGAGGATGCGGATCAGGAAGTCCGCGTTATCCATCGTCGATGAGCTTAGACCCGAGATCCGCTCCGGCCGAGGAGCGCCGCTAAACGCGCTGCAGTGGTGCGTACGCCAGCAGCAGGCGCTTCGTACCCTCGTCTTCGAAGTGCACGCTGGCCTCGGCGTTCTGGCCGCGACCGCTGACGGCGGTGACGACGCCGCGGCCCCAGCGTTCGTGGAAGACCTCGTCGCCGACGGCGAGCGAGAGCGTGCGCCGCTCGGTCGGCGGGATCTGGCTCTCGTCCGACTCGCCCGTCGATTCGATCAGGCGGACGAGCTCCTCGGGGATCTCGTGCAGGAAACGGCTCGGCGGGTTGTAGTTCGAGCCGCCGTAAAGGCTGCGGCTCCAGGCGTGCGTCAGGTAGAGCCGCTCCTTCGCGCGGGTGATGCCGACGTAGGCGAGCCGGCGTTCCTCCTCGAGCTCGGCCGGGTCGGTCATCGACCGCATGTGCGGGAAGACGCCGTCCTCCATGCCGACCATGAAGACGACGGGGAACTCCAGACCCTTCGCGATGTGCATCGTCATCATCGTGACGGCGCCCTCTTCCTCGACGAGCTCGTCCGCGTCGGAGACGAGCGCGACCTGCTCGAGGAACTCACGCACGCCGCCCTCGGGGTTCTCGCCGGCGAACTCACGCGAGACGCCGACGAGCTCCTTGAGGTTCTCGACCCGGCCGAGCGCTTCGATCGAGCCGTCGGCATCGAGCTCCTCGATGTAGCCGGTGCGTTCGAGCACCGCTTCCAAGACGTCGGCCGGGTCGGAACCGCGCTCCGCGATCTCGCGCAGCACGCGCAGCAGCGCGCCGACGTTCGCCGCGGCGGTCTTGGCGCGCGGGCCGAGGTCGGGGTTCTCGTCGGCGCGCTCGAGCGCATCGCTCATCGTGATCTCGTTCGCCTTCCCGAAGCGGTCGATGGCGGCGACGGTCTGGTCGCCGATGCCGCGCTTCGGGACGTTGACGATGCGGCGCAGCGAGACCTCGTCGGCCGGGTTCACGAGCACGCGGAGGTACGCGAGCGCGTCCTTGATCTCTTTGCGGTCGTAGAACTTCAGCGACCCGACGACGCGGTACGGGATGCCGACGCGCACGAAGATCTCCTCCAGCACGCGGGACTGCGCGTTCGTCCGGTAGAAGAGCGCGACGTCGCTGAACTTGCGGGACTCCTCTTCGCGCAGCCGCTCGATCTCGCGCGAGATCCACGCAGCTTCCTCGTGCTCGTTCTCGGCGTGGTAGCGGGTGATCAGCTCGCCGCCGGCCATCTCCGTCCAGAGCGTCTTCGGCTTGCGCATCTGGTTGTTCTCGATGACGGCGTTCGCCGCAGACAGGATCGTCTGCGTCGAGCGGTAGTTCTGCTCGAGCGTGATCACGCGCGCGTCGGGGAAGTCCTCCTCGAAGCGCAGAACGTTGGTGAAGTCGGCGCCGCGGAACTTGTAGATCGATTGGTCGAGGTCGCCGACGACGGCGATGTTGCGATCGCGCTCGGCCAAGAGCTTCGCCAGCACGTACTGCGCGTGGTTGGTGTCCTGGAACTCGTCGACGAGGACGTGAAGGAACTTGTTGCGGTACGCCTCGAGCACGTCGTCGAAGAGGCGGAACAGGTGGACGGTGTTCATGATCAGGTCGTCGAAGTCCATCGCGTTCGCGGCGCGCAACCGCGACTGGTACAGCGCGTAGATCTCGGCGACGGTGCGCTCGTGCCAGTTGTCGCCGGCGGCGTTCGCGTAGGTGTCCTCGTCGATCAGGGTGTCCTTCGCCTTGCCGATCGCGTTCTTGATCATCCGCGGGGTGAAGCGGCGGGGGTCGACTTCCAGGTCCTTCGAGCAGTACGCGATCAGGCGCTCGGAGTCTGCCTGGTCGTAGATCGTGAAGCTCGACGTGAAGCCGAGCCGGTTTGCCTCCTTGCGGAGGATCCGCGAGCACGCCGAGTGGAAGGTCATGACCCACATCGCCTGGCCGAGCTTCGAGCCGACGAGCCCGCCGACGCGATCCTTCATCTCGCCGGCCGCCTTGTTCGTGAAGGTGATCGCGAGGATCGCGAACGGAGAGACCTTCCGCTCGCGGATCAGGTAGGCGATCCGGTGCGTGAGGACCTTCGTTTTTCCCGACCCCGCGCCGGCGACGACCAGGAGGGGTCCGCCGTCGTGAACGACGGCTTCGCGCTGCACTGGATTCAGGTCTTCGAGCAGGTCTTTCCGCGGCGTGGGGGCGGGGCGTTCGGCTATCTCGGCGACGGGCTCTTCGGGGGGCACCCCGTGATTATGGCCCTATGATGCGACGCACGTTGGACGCCCCTGCCGGCCTGCGGCGATCGAGCGAACCGTCCACCACATGGTCGCGCGCCGTGGTCCTGTTGATAGGCCTCGGCATCGCCGCCGTCGCGTTCGTGCCTCGCGCGCTGACACTCGACGAGGGTTTCACCGTCGACGAGAAGCTGTGGCTGGAGCGTTCCGAGCGTTTCACGAACGCCGTGTTCGACGCCGACTTCGGCAAGGCGGCCACGTCCGGCCAGCCCGGCGTGACCACGTCGTGGATCGGCGGGCTCGCGCAACGGACCCTTCCAGACGACGCGCCGCTGCGAGAACGGTACGCCCGAGCGCGTCTGGGGATCGTGGTCGTGTCGATCCTTCTGCTGCTGGCCGTCTGGCTGCTCGCGCGGCTGCTGGTCGGGGAAATGGCCGCGGCCGTCGGTGGGCTCGTGCTTGCCCTCGATCCGTTCCTCATCGCTCACAACCGCGTGCTGCAGCTGGACGGGCTCGAGGCTCTGGCGATGCTGGGGAGCGTTCTGGCTCTCCTGGGAGCGGTGCGGCGACGCCCGAGCGCGACCCAGCTGCTCGTCATCTCCGGCGTCCTGGCGGGCTTCGCGATGCTGACGAGGACGCTCTTCGCCGGGTTCTTGGCGGTGGTCGTCCTCGTCGTCCTGCGCCGCGACGGGTTGGGAGTGAGACGCCGGTTCCTCATCTGGACCGGCGTCGCGGCGGCCGTGTATCTGGTGCTCTGGCCGGCGCTGTGGGTCGACCCGGTGTCGGCGCTGTCGCGGATCGTTTCGACCAACGCCGGCGCGGTCGACGACGCTGCGGCCAGCGGGTTCTTCTTGGGGCAGCGCGTGTCACCGCCCGGCTTCGTCGTCTACCCGGTCGTGGCGTTGTTTCGGCTCACGGCGTTCACGCTTCCAGCCGTGATCGCCGCGTCCGTCTGGTCGCGCACGCGGAAAGGAAACGACCCGCGAGCGGCGGTCACCGGCGCTCTGCTGCTCTTCGGAGCGAGCTTCGCGCTCTTCATCGGGTTGGGCATCAAGACCGCCGACCGTTACCTGTTGCCGAGCCTCCTCGCGGCCGACCTCGCCGCCGCGGTGTGGCTAACCTCCGTCCTCTCCCGCCGAGCCGTCGCCGCGGTCGCCGTCGCCGCCGCTCTCGCTCTGCACGCGCCGGGCTTCGCTCTGCATCCGTACGAGATCGCTGACTACAACTGGCTCGTCGGCGGTCCGTACGCGGCTCAACGCGCGATCGTCGTCGGGTGGGGCGAGGGCCTCGACAAGGCGGCCCGGGACCTCGGCCGCTTACAGGACGCGCGGTCGTCGACCGTCGCGACCACGCGCCTGAATGGTTTCGAGGACTTCTTCCCCGGTCGCACGATCCGCATCGAGGACAGCTCGCTGGTGAAGCCCGGCGCGCCGACGCCAGAGTACGTGCTGTTCTACATCTCGAGCGTCCAGGTCGGCCGGGTGCCCGACGTGTGGGCGCGGTACCGCGACAACACGCCGTTCTACGAGCTGAAGATCAACGGCATCCCGTACGTGCGGGTGTACAAGGTCGAGAGCTAGCCGGCGCCACCGCCGCCGCCTCCTCCCCCACCTCCACCGCCGCCGCCACCGCCCGAGAACCCGCCGCCGCCTCCACTGCCGCTCGAGGGGGCCGTCGCGAAGGCAGCTTGGGCGGAGGCCGTGAAAGACGTCGTGAAGGAGGACAGCGAGGACGCGAAACCGTCGCCCCCGCTCACACCGCCTCCGTGCCAGGCGTACCAACCGAAACCTTGCCGGGCGACCTCGGGCGCGTTCAGTGCGATCGCGGCGGTCACGGACGCGGCGACGCCGAGCGGGATCGCGTAGACAAGGTACTGCTCCCACATCACGACGGCGGTCGGCCGATAGTCCTTCAAGCGGGTGAGGTCCTTGAGGAACCGCTGGAATGCCCTCCACTGGGTGAACTGGGTCGCACCGGCCACGGTCCTCTGCCGTAGGACGGGCGTGAGACCGACTTGGACCGCGAGGAGGAGGATCGCGGCCAGCGCACCGGGCGCGTTCCGGATCGGCGTCGCGAGCGTCGCACCCGCGGCCATCCCCACGGCGCTCAGGATGAGGAAGATCGCCGTGAGGATGTGCCGGCGCGATAGGACCGCGAAGACGACCAGGGCCGCTGCGATGAGAAGCGGGATCGCACCCTCGCCACTCTGACGCGTCAATGCCGAGATCGCGATGATCCCGGCGAGGCCGGCGGCGAGCAAGCTCGCGATGATCGTCCACGAGCGCTCCTCGATCAGGTTCAGGCGGTGGGCGTGCGCGTTCACCTCTCGCTTGAACGCTTGGAAACGCTCCTGCATCCGCGAGGCGTTCTCGCGCGCCCAGTCCTTCAGCTCGTCCTCGCGGATCGCGCCGTACATGCCGGCCTCGTCGAGGAGCTCGAGCAGCTCGCGTTCGTACGGCTCGAGCGTGCCCTCGCGTTTCAGCACGGTCATCTTGTAGTGCCGCTCGGTGTGTTTGAAGACGAGGCCGGCCTCTTCGGTCTCCTCTTCGATCTTCAGGAATCCTCGCCGCGCCAGGTCCATCAGCGTCGCGACCATGTCGACCGGCTTCACGCCGCCGTAGCGCATCAGGTAGCCGACGACGGCCGGCGGATATTCGGCGGGCAGCTCGCGCAGATAGCGGCCGGGGTCGCGCACGTCGGGTTCTTTTCCGTAGCGGAAGAAGAGCCAAAGGAAGACGGCGAAAGACGCGAACGCCACCACCGGCGCCGCGACGTTCCAGGCCTTCGCGATGGAGCGCGCGCGATTGGCCTCTGCAGCGAGCTTCTCCTCCTCGGCGAGGATCGCCGGAAGGCGGTTACCGCTTGCGTTCCGCGCGCCGGGCACGAGGCCGGGCGGGAACGCGAGGCGGCCTTCCATGAAGATGCTCTTCGGCAGGGTCGGCGTCTCCCAGCGGATCTCCTGCCCATTGATCTTGGTGACTTCGCCCTCGAGCGGGCCATGACCGAACGCGCGGACGTCCTCCTTCGACGCGCCCGGCGGGAGGTGGACCACCGCGACGGCGTGGTCGGTCGGGACGTCCCACTCGCCTCCGATGAATTGCCAGTAGAACTCGGCGACATCGTCGTAGGCGGTGATCGCGCCGGCGACGTGGTAGGTGATCGTGAAGGTCCGCTTCTCGTTGGCGGCGTCGTAGAACCAGTCGATCCGCCACTTCGCGCCGCGCGTGAAGGTGAATGTCCCCGGCTCCTGTAGGCCCGGCTCGACGCGGCGGAAGAACGCCCCTTTCTCCGAGACCGTTGCATTCGATATCTCGTAGGTGAAGCCGTTGTTCGAGAGCGGGATCTCGATGAACGCGAAATGGTAGGAGCCGTCGAAGTCGAACGTGCGGTCTTCTCGCACGTCGAACGAGCCGTCGCCGCGGATCGCGATGTCGATGAAGACCGACGAGAAGTGGTACGACTTCGCGTGCGCGGCCGGGGCCGGTCCGACGACGAGCGCCGCGGCGATCGCGGCGAGTGCGGCGCGGCGGAGGATCCGCCTCACCGCGTTACTCCCACTCGATCGTGCCCGGCGGCTTCGATGTGACGTCGAAAGCGACGCGATTCACTCCCGGAACCTCGCCGACGATGCGGTTCGAGATGCGTTCGAGGACGTCGTAGGGCAGACGGGCCCAGTCCGCGGTCATCGCGTCCTCACTCGTCACCGCGCGCAGGATCACCGGGTGCGCATACGAGCGCTCGTCGCCCATCACGCCGACCGTGCGGATGTCGGGGAGGATCGCGAACGACTGCCATAGCTCTCGCATCAGCCCGGCGCGGCGGATCTCCTCGAGGACGACCGCATCGGCCTGGCGCAGGATCTCGAGCTTCTCGTGATTAACCGCGCCGATCACGCGGATCGCCAGGCCGGGCCCGGGGAACGGCTGGCGCCAGACGATCTCCTCCGGCAGGCCGAGCTCCTCGCCGATCGCGCGGACCTCGTCCTTGAAGAGGTTGCGGAGCGGCTCGACGAGCTTGAACTTCATGTCCTCTGGCAGGCCGCCGACGTTGTGGTGGCTCTTGATCTTCGCAGCGTCGCGCGTGCCCGACTCGATGATGTCCGGGTAGAGGGTTCCTTGGACCAAGAAGTCCACGCCGGCCAGCTCGGTGTGCGCGATCTCTTCGAACACGCGGATGAACTCCTCGCCGATCGCGCGGCGCTTCTGCTCCGGGTCGGTAACGCCGGCGAGCTTCGCGAGGAATCTGTCTTGCGCCTTCACGTGGATCAGGTTGGTGTGGAAGTGACGGCGGAAGGTGTCCTCGACCTGTTCGGGCTCCTCCGCACGCAGCAGGCCGTGGTCGACGAAGACGCACGTGAGCTGATCGCCGACCGCCTTGTGCACGAGCACGGCGGCGACGGCCGAGTCGACCCCGCCCGAAAGCCCGCAGATGATGCGCTCCCTGCCGACGCGCTCGCGGATCTCTTTGACGGCTTCTTCGATGATCGACACGCGCGTCCAGGTGGGGCGCGCGTCGCAGACCTCGTAGAGGAAGTTCTTGAGGAGGTCGAGGCCCTTCGGCGTGTGGGCGACCTCGGGGTGGAACTGGATGCCGTAGAGACCTCGCTCGGGGCTTTCGAAACCCGCGACCGGGCTCGCATCGGTCTGGGCGGTGACGCGGAAGCCCTCCGGGGCGCGGGTGACGGTATCGGTGTGGCTCATCCAAACGGTCTGCTCGGCCGGGAGGTCCTTGAAAAGCGGGCTCGGGCCGAGGACACGCAGATCGGTCTTGCCGTACTCGCGGACGCCGGTACGGCCGACCTCGCCGCCGAGGACCTGCGCGATCCCCTGCTGGCCGTAGCAGAGCCCGAGGACCGGAATGCCGAGCTCGAAGAGGCCGGGGTTCACGGCCGGCGCGCCGGGCGCATAGACGCTGGACGGGCCGCCGGAGAGGATCAGGCCCTTGGGCCGTCGCTTCCGGATCTCATCCAGCGGGACGTCATGCGGGAGGATCTCGGAATAGACCTTGCACTCGCGGATCCGGCGCGCGATGAGCTGCGCGTACTGGGCGCCGTAATCGATGACGAGGACCGAGTCGAACGCTTGCTCCACCATGCCTCAGCCTACCATCGTCGGCGAGGCGTTCCCGATGCTTCACGTCGACGTTAAGCCGAGCGTTCGATCGTCGCTTGCTCGCCGGCACCGCCGGCCATCGCAGCCAGGCGAACGGAGAACGTGCTTCCCTGGCCCGGCCGGCTCGTCACCGTCACCGTGCCGCCCATCGCGCGGACCAGTTGGTCGACGATGAACAGTCCTAGGCCCGGCCCGCCGGTCTCCATAGTGTTGGGGTTCTCAAGCCGGCGGAACTTCGTGAAGATCTCGTCCTGCTTGTCGTCGGGGATGCCGCGGCCGTGATCCGTCACGGAAAGAACCACGTGCTCGCCGTCGCGCTCGAGACTGATCTCAACCGGCGTCTCTTCGGGTGAGTACTTCAGCGCGTTGTCGAGCAGGTTCGCGACGACCTGCATGATCCGCACCGCGTCGCCGACGGCGAGGAGCGCGCCGTCGCTCTGGATCAGGATCTCGCGCTTCGCGTGCGACGACCGCGTCGCCGCGACCGTCCGCGAGACGACCGCGTTGAGGTCGACCGGCTCGCGCCGCGCGTGGACGGTGCTGTTCCCACCGACCATCGATGCCAGGAGAAGGTCCTCGACGAGCCGCTGCATGTGCACCGCCTGATCGAGCAACGACGCCAGCGCGTCGCGGCGGACGTCTGGCGGGACGTCCTCGCGGCGGAGGAGGAACTTCGCGTAGCCGATGATCGGCGTCAGGGGGGTCCGCAGCTCGTGCGACACGGTCGCTAGGAAGTGTTCCTTCATCTTCTCGGTGTCGTGCTCGGTCGTGACGTCGTGCACGACGACAACGTCCCAGCGCAGCGTGCCCTCCTCATCGTGCGCGGGACCGTGCTGCACGCGCAGCCACCGCTCGGACCCGTCGGCGCGCGCGACTTGCAGGACGACGTCTTGGCCGCCGATCTCGACATGAACGCTGGCGCCGCTCGCCGCGGTGCCGCGTAGCAGATATGAGAGCGACTTCCCTTCCGCCTCGGTAGCGGTCAGGCCGCTGATCCGTTCCATCGACGGGCTCCAGAGAACGACGGTGCCGGTCGCGTCGGCGAGGACGATCCCCTCGCTCGAGTGCGCGACGATGCGTTCGAGCTTCTCCTTCTGGTCCGCGATCTCGGTGGTGAACTCCATCTGCCGGATCCAGCCCCGATAGGCCAGGTGCACGGCCATAGCCGGCGCGAGGATCGCGGGGACGAGCATCGGCCGCGCGAGCCACAACCCGACCGCGACGATGCCGACCGACGAGTTGCCGAGCGCGACAGCTAGCGAGACGCGGTACTCCTCGCGGACAACCGACACGAGTTTCTGGCCGGAGATCGTCGCGAACATCGCGGAGATGGTGAGGAGGTTCGAGCCGGCGAACGCGGCCATGCCGGCGAACAGGGCAGCGAGCCCGGCGGCGGTCTCGACGTCGCCGCCGCCGATGCCGTGGAAGACGGCAGCCGCTGCAACGGTTGCGATCGCGTACTGCGCTCCGTTGTACGCGATCTTCACGAACGACTTCCGGCGGACGATGAGGCTGATGGTCAGTCCGGCGATGGCGACGATGGGCGCGATCGGCGCGGGAAGTAGTGCGACGTCGGCCGCGATCGCGACCTCGCCGAGGGTGATCTGCTCGCTCGTCGCTCCGTGCGGAAGGCGGATCGAGATCAGCTCCGCGAGAACGGTGATGCAGACGAGGATCCCGGCCTTGCTGAGGGTGTGTGCGTCGAGGTCCGGGCGCCACGCGATCCACGCCGAGGCGAGAGCTGCCGTTCCTCCGAGGACGACGGCACGGATCAGCTGACGCTGCGAACCGTCCGACTTCACGCTAGCCCCAGATGCGCGAGTTCCAGGTGCTGCCGTCCCAGACACGGCCATCCCACACGCGGCCGTCCCAGACACGCCCGTCCCAGACACGCCCGTCCCAGACACGGCCGTCCCAGACACGGCCATCCCAGACACGGCCATCCCAGACACGGCCATCCCACACGCGGGCGTCCCAGATCCGGCCGTTGAAGGCAGGTGACCCCGGCGGCGGGCCGCCGCGGCCGCGACGGCCGTGGGCTTGCGAGGCTTCGGTTTCCACCGAGTTCGCGGCGTTGACGACGCCGGAACCGACGGCCGTCTTCGAAGCGCCGGCGAGCGGCGTCGCGCCGTCGATCAGAGACTGCTTGATGTCGTCGGGGTCCATCCAGGGGAACGCCGAGGCGACGAGCGCAGCCGCTCCCGTCGTCACGGCCGAAGACATCGAGGTGCCCGACCCGCGGAAGTACATCTCGCCGACGCGCGCGGACGGATTCTCTAGATCGATCCGCGAGCCCGGCGCCCGCAGCGACACCAGGCGAGCCCCGGGCGCGGCGACGTCCGGCTTCATCGCGCCATAGCGCGACGGCCCGCGGCTCGTCCACGACGGAACGGTGTCGTCGGAGACCGAGGCGGTGCCTTGGTCGTCCACGGCGCCGGCCGTCATCAGAACTGGGTCCTGACCGGGCGAGTCGACGCTGCCCGCATCCGGCCCGTCGTTGCCCGCCGGGACCACCACGAAGATGCCGTCGTCCCACAGCGCGCGCAGCGCCCGCGTCAGCGGATCGCGCTCGGGCGCCACGTCGGTGTCGGACGACATCGCAAGCAGCAGCACGCGGATGTTGAACCGCGCGCGCGAGTGATCGACGAGCTGGAGACCGGCCAGCACGGTCCCGAGGGTCGTGGACCCGTCGGACACCGCGACCTTCACGGAAACGAGATGCGCCTTCGGCGCGACACCGAGGTACTTCCCATCGGACGCGGCGCCGTTCCCGGCAACGAGCCCGGCCATGAACGTACCGTGCCCGAACGTGTCGGTCATCGCGTGCTCGGGCGTCAGGTCGGCGACGGCGACCACGCGATCGAGCAGATCGGGAACCGGGGCGACGCCGGTGTCGACGAGCGCGACGCCCACACCTTGACCGGCCGTCGACGACCACGCGTCGGTGGCGCCGACCTCGTACGGGAACGCCGTCGCCGGCGAGCCCTCAAAGGCCGCGCTGCGAACGTGCAGGGAGCGGTCCGGAACGACGTCGGCTATCGACGACAGGCGTCGGACGCTCGACTCGGGAACATCGGCGACGACGCCGCCGATCAGCGGAACCGACGTCTCGACGCGTCCGCCGATCGAGGTCACGAGTTCCGCCGCAGTGCGATCGTTCCCCGCGGAAACGACGACGCGGACCAGCTGTTCGGCGACGGCAACCGTCAAGGTCGCGGCCATCACCGCGAGCGCGACGATCGTCGTCACGGAACGCCGCATGGGGCGAAGCGCGAGCGTAGCGTTCACGCTTCCCCCCGACACGCGGAAAGAAAGTCTGGCACCCCTCATCATCTCCACCTACGACGTCGCGACCGTCTGCGGACGCGGTTCGCCGTGCTTATCGAATCGGCAACAACGGGACGACTCTCCACCGTCCCTACGCCCCGTTCCTTCTGACAACGCAGACCTAAGCCGAACTAGTCAGCCCGAACTAGAACTCGATGCGCGACGGCTTATGCGTCCGGCATCGACGACGCGCGTTCAAGGCTCCGGATGATCGCCAGCAACTCGTCCGGATCGAACGGCTTCGTCATGTAGTAGTTGCAACCGGCGCGCCAGCCGGCCCATGTCGTTTCGTCGTCCGTCTTCGCGGTGAGCATGACGACGGGGATATCGCCCTTTTCGGGGTCATCGCGAATCGCGCGCAAGATGCTGATCCCGTCCAGGCCGGGAAGCATGATGTCGAGGAGGACGAGATCGAACGGCTCGGACCGAAGGACGTCGAGCACTTTCCGCCCCTCGGACACGACGGTGCTCTCGATCCCCTCCACGCGGAGGATGTCCACCATCATCGAGCTGATCGCGCTGTCGTCTTCAGCTATGAGCAGCCGCTTCGGCATCAGTTCTCCTCGACCGGTCCGTTCCTTTTATCGGCCGGTGGGGGCGATTCCCGGAGTCGGTAGTTCTGCGTGATGGCGCGCCAAACGAGGAGCGTTCGGGTGAATCGGCGTTATTCGAGAGGGGCGTGACGCGTTCGGGCGGAATGCCTACCCCATCCCAACGCCCTGCTGGCGCTGGTAGCTCTTCCCCTCGGTGAGGAACGACGGCGCGACGGAGATCTCGACGCGCTGGAACTCGCGGATGTTCTGATAGCCGCACGTCGCCATCGACTCACGCAACGCGCCGAAGAGGTTCATCGTCCCGTCGTTGACCGGCGCCGGCCCGAGGAGGATGTCCTTGAGCGAACCGATGACGCGCGTCTTCACGCGCGTGCCGCGCGGCAGGTCCGGGTGGAAGGTCGCCATGCCCCAGTGATAGCCGCGGCCCGGCGCCTCGCTTGCGCGCGTCAGGGGCGAGCCGATCATCACTGAGTCGGCGCCGCAGGCGATCGCCTTCGCGATGTCACCGCCGGTACGCATCCCGCCGTCCGCGATCACGTGCACGTAG
>JBASRP010000394.1:0-12217 GCA_049273905.1 Actinomycetota bacterium | reverse complement strand
GGAACACGCCGGCGTGCGCGCGCAGCTGGTCTGGGGACACGATCTGATCGATCAACCCGTTCTCGAGCGAGAACTCGGCGGTGTGCGATCCCTCGGGCAGGGGACTGATTTGCTCGGCCACGCGCGGGCCGGCGAAGCCGATCGTGGCTCCCGGCTCGGCCCACAGCACGTCGGCCAGCGACGCGAACGACGCGTACACGCCGCCGGTCGTTGGGTGGCGGAGGTACGCCAGGAAGGGAAGTCCGGCGATGGTCAGCGCGCGCCGCGCGGTGATCGTCTTCGCCATCTGCGTGAGCGCGAGCGTCCCCTCTTGCATGCGCGCGCCGCCGGTCGCGGTGAGCGCGATGACCGCCGCGTTCCGTTCGATCGCGCGCTCGAACGCGCGCGCGATCTTCTCGCCGGCGGCGACGCCCATCGAGCCGCCGTATACCCCGAAGTCGAACGACATCGCGACGACCGGCAGCGCGGCGATCGCGCCGTCGGCGGTGATCACCGATTCGTGCGACGCGTCTCGGGATGCGTATCCGGGGAACAGGAGGGGATCCGTCGCCGACAGGCCGGCATCGCGCTCCTCCCATCCCGGATCCAGAACGAGGTCGATCCAATCGCGGGCGTTCCGAGCCATATCGCGAGCTCCCAGTGGTGGGCTTTGCGAGCGCAGGAAAGCGACCCGTATCATCTCGCCCGCGAGAACGCTCGCGCAACCGTCCGAACGGACTCCTATCCGATGGCGAAGGCAGGTTCCAACACGATCCGCGTCGTGATCGCGAAGCCGGGCCTCGACGGCCACGATCGCGGCGCCAAGGTCGTCGCGCGCGCGCTGCGTGACGCTGGCATGGAAGTCATCTACACGGGCCTCCATCAGACACCCGAGCAGATCGTCGAGACCGCGATCCAGGAGGACGCCGACGTGGTAGGACTGTCGATCCACTCCGGCGCGCACATGACGCTCTTCCCGCGCGTCGTCGAGCTGCTGCGGGAGCGCGGCGCCTCCGACGTTCTGGTTTTCGGCGGCGGCATCATCCCGCGCGAGGACATCCCCGTTCTGAAGGAGCGCGGGATCGCCGAGATCTTCGGTCCGGGCGCGACCACGACCGAGATCGTCGGCTGGCTGCGCGAGCACGTCGGGACGGCGGCCTAGATGGATCTCTTCGAATACCAAGCCAAGGATCTGTTCCGCCGTCACGGCATCCCCGTGCCGGACGGGCGCGTCGCGTCGACCGCGGCCGGCGCCGAGCGCGTCGCCGAGAAGATCGGCGGCAAGGTCGTCGTGAAGGCGCAGGTGCAGGTCGGCGGGCGTGGGAAGGCCGGCGGCATCAAGCTCGCCGATTCGCCGGCGCAAGCGAAAGAGGTCGCGAGCCAGATCATCGGGATGGACATCAAGGGCCACAAGGTCAAGCGCGTGCTCGTCGAGCGCGCCGGCGACATCAAGAACGAGTTCTACGGTTCGTTCATGCTCGACCGGACCGCGAAGGCGTACCTCGGGATGGTCAGCTCGAAAGGCGGCGTCGACATCGAAGAGGTCGCCGCCACCGAGCCTGACGCGATCGCGCAGGTGCACATCTCGCCGCTCAGCGGTCTGCAGCCGTTCCACCTGCGCCGCCTGCTGTACGACGGAGGGATCCCGAAAGAGGCGCACAAGAGCGCGGCGGCATTGCTCGAGAAGATGTTCTCGTTCTTCCTCTCCCACGACGCGTCGCTCGTCGAGGTCAACCCGATGGTGCTGACCGGCGACGGCGACGTGATCGCGCTCGACGCGAAGGTGTCGCTCGACGAGAACGCGTCGTACCGGCAGCCGCTGTACGCGAAACTCGCCGGCGAGATCCCTCTGCCGAAGCAGGAGAAGATCGCGAAGGAGAAGGGCCTCAACTACGTGAAGCTCGACGGCACGATCGGGATCATCGGGAACGGCGCGGGGCTGACGATGTCGACGCTCGACGTCGTGGCCGAGGCCGGCGGGGCGCCGGCGAACTTCCTCGACATCGGCGGCGGCGCGAACGCGGCGACGATGGCCGCCGGGATCGACCTGATCTTCAGCGACCGCAAGGTGAAGTCGTTGTTCGTGAACATCTTCGGCGGCATCACGCGCTGCGATGAGGTTGCGCGCGGGATCCTCGGCGCGCTGGAGCAGCTTCCGAAGCTCAAGGCGCCGATCGTCGTGCGGCTCGACGGAACGAACGCGACCGAAGGGCGCAAGATCCTGGACGACGCCGCGCATCCGAACATCGCGATGGCGCCGACGATGCTCGAGGCTGCCGCGAAGGCCGTCGCACTGACGAAGAAGGGCCGCCGATGAGCATCCTGCTGGACGAGAACACGCGCGTCGTGGTGCAGGGCATCACGGGGTCCGAGGGCACATTCCACACGCTCCGCAACATCTCGTACGGCACGAAGGTCGTGGCCGGCGTCACGCCGGGCAAGGGCGGCCAGAAGTGGGAGGATCAGGTCCCCGTCTTCGACACCGTCCAGGACGCGGTCGACGACGCCGGGGGGAACGCGTCGCTGATCTTCGTCCCGGCCCGGTTCGCGGCAGACGCGATCCTCGAAGCCGCCGACGCGGGCATCGGTCTGATCGTGTGCATCACCGAGGGCATCCCGGCGCGCGACATGGCGAACGTCTACCCGTACGTGCGCGCGAAAGGCGCGGTGCTCATCGGCCCGAACTGCCCGGGCCTCATCTCGCCCGGCAAGTCGAACATGGGGATCATCCCAGGCGAGATCACCGGCCCCGGCCCGATCGGTCTCGTATCGCGAAGCGGAACCCTCACCTACCAGGTCATGTACGAGATGTTCACACGCGGCGTCGGCCAGTCCACGTGCATCGGGATCGGCGGCGACCCGATCGTGGGTTCGAACTTCATCGACGTCCTCGGCCGCTTCGGCGAGGATCCCGACACGGAAGCCGTCGTGCTGATCGGCGAGATCGGCGGCGACGAAGAAGAGCGAGCCGCGTCGTTCGTGAAGGAGAACCTCTCGAAACCCGTCGTCGCCTACGTTGCCGGTTTCACGGCGCCGGAGGGGAAGCGCATGGGCCACGCCGGCGCGATCGTTTCCGGCTCGAAGGGGACCGCGCAGGCGAAGGCCGAAGCGTTCGAGTCGATGGGCATCCGCGTCGGACGCAACCCGACAGAGGTGGCCGAACTCGCGATCGCCTCGATCCGCTGAAGCGCGCCACCACGCAGAGCAATTGATGCACTTGACCTATTGAGCGCGCCCACCCCCGAGTCGTAGTTTCGTCGTCTGGGACATCGACCGCGTCGGGCGCGGCCGGAGTTCTCCGTCGGAGCCGGCTGGGGCCGGAGAGGGAGGCGCTCATGACACGGGAAGCCGCACTGGTAACGAGTTGGTCGCAGCCGGCGCGTGGACGTGAAGGCAAGGCGCTCGAGGCGTTCACCGACTACCTCACCTTCTGGGCCAAGCAGGCCACGGAAGGAAAGGTGTCCGAGGTCGAGCCGTATTTCACGCTCGACGGCCGCAGCGGCATGGGCATCGTCAAAGGCCCGAGCGACGCGCTTCAGGAGGTCCTCGAGTCGGAGGAGTTCGAGAAGCTCATCACCAAGGCGCAGTTGACCGTCGACGATCTGCGCGTCGAGATGTACGTCACCGGCGATGAGATCCAGCGCGCCATCCGCATCTACGGCGAGGCGGCGGGGGAGCTCGGCTACCTGTAAGTCGCATTCGGGGGCGGAACCGGCCGGTCACACTCGGCCGGTTCTGCTGTTTCTAAACCGCGCGCTCGAGGACGTAGCCGGTGATCAGTAGCAGGCCGGTGAAGAGGTGGAGCCCGATGTTCGACTGCATGGCCGCCATCAAACCGTAGGGGCTGTCGTAGTACTCGCCGAGCTGGCGGCGGATCTTCAGAGCCATCGGCGCCGTCGCCAAAGCGAGCAGCGTCCAGGCCGGCAGCCCGCCGGCCGCGACGCCGGCGACGACGAGACCGTAGGCCGTCGCGATCGAGGCGGTGTAGGCGGCGAGGACCCGCTCCTTCGGCCAGCGCACAACGAGCGTGCGCTTGCCGGCGGCTTCGTCCCCCAACCGGTCGGGGATCTCGTTCACGTACAGCACGAGGGCGATCAGGATCGCGACGGGGAGACAGGCGTAGAACGCCTCCCATGAGAAGTGTCCGGTCAGCACGTAGTAAGCGCCGAGTGTTGTGACCGGTCCGAAGCCCAGAGCGACGGCCGCCTCGCCGACGCCGCGGCTCACGAGCCGTAGCGGCGGGCCCGTGTAGGCGAGGCTGATGGCCACGCCGATCCCTCCGATGACGTAGAGCCAGCGGCCGCGCGTCTCCGCGAGGTAGATGCCGACGCCGATCCCGATCGCGTACATGACGACCGCGAGCGCGACCATCGTTCGCCGGCTCACGAGCCCGTACTGGATCACGCGGGACCCACCGCTGAACGGCGTCGGCGTGACGTTGGCTTGGTCCGCGCCGGAGGCGTCGTCGAAGACGTCGTTCGCCACGTTGAGTCCGAGGTGCAGCGCGCACGCGCCGCCCATCGTGATGCCGAAGAGTCCCCAGTCGAACGACCCGCCGTGGACCCACGCGACCGCGGCGCCGAGCGCGACCGGGACGATGGTTGCGGTCAGGAACGGGAGACGCGTCGCGAGGAAGAAGAGCCAGCCGAGCCCGAGGACCGGCCGCTGGTTCTCGTCGGAGAAGTACCGGCGGCCGCGCGGGACGGTGCGCTCGCAGTATTCGAAGAACGGCATCTCCTGCTCGTCCCAGCCGCCGGCACGATCGATCTCGATCGTCGCGCGGCCTGCCTTCGCGCGACAGGCGCCCCAGATGTTCACGTAGCGGCGCTCGTCGTAGCCCATCCCCGGCTGCGGACGGATGTGACTGAACGTGACGTTGACCTGCCGGCCGTCGGCGGGGAGCGTTTCGGCCGCGACGGGACCCACGGAGAGCGTCCCGGCCGCGACATCGGCGTCGAAGCCTGCCGCGACGCTCATCGGATACCCGTCGTCGTCCACCCACGACAGGACGGCGTGCGAGTGCTGCGCCGTCTTCTCGAGCGCGGTCCCGATCGCGAGCTCCTGCATCAGCGGGCTCCCACGAGCTCGAGAACGCGCGGCGGTTTCCGCGTGTCGGCGTCGTCCCAGAAGAACGCCCGGACCGGCGTGATCTCGATGATCGCGCGCTCGAAGAACAGAGGGATCCCGAAGCGTTTCTTGAGGTAGCTGTCGATCACGGGCTCCTTCGCGCGCCAGGCCGGCAACGCGCGTTCCCATCCCGAGTGGAGATCCTCGTCGAACACGCGGGCCTCGCCCTGGATGGTCGCGCGATGGAACGGCGTCGCCGGGACGCCGACCGGATCGGTAAGCGCGATCGAGACCCTCGGGTTGGCCTTGATGTGGCGGAGCTTCCGCGAGAACAGGACCGACGACGTCAGAAAGATGACACGTCCGTCGTAGAACGGCAGCACGGGGTACGTGACGGGCCGGCCCTTCGCGTCGACGACGGTGAGCTCGCCGACGAGCGCGACGTCGAGAAGAGACGCGATCTCGGGCGGAAGGATCCCAGCAGTCGCCACGCTTGCTGTTTATCGGCGATCGAGATGCCGGTCAAACCGAAGATTTGCGCGATCGTGCGTTCTGGAACGCTCGTCGGTCGGCGAGCGAGAGGGAGGAGCGCGGGGCCGCGAAGTAGGATGGGCACGATGGGTCGCCTACGCGTTGGCGTGCTGCTGTCGGGCAGCGGGACGAACCTGCAAGCGATCCTCGACGCGGCGGGCGCCGCGTACCAGGTCGCGGTCGTGGTCAGCGACCGCGCGGATGCGTTGGGGTTGGAGCGCGCGCGATCGGCCGGTGTGCCGGCGGTTCACGTCGATCCTACGTCTCATGTGGGCCGCGACGCGTTCAACGCGGCGCTCGTCGACGCGCTGCGAGCGCACGACGTGGAGCTCGTCTGCCTCGCCGGTTTCATGCGCATCCTCGCACCGAATTTCGTCCGCGCGTTCGAGAATAGGATCCTCAACATCCACCCGGCGTTGCTGCCGGCGTTCCCCGGCGGCCATGCGGTCGCCGACGCGCTCGCGTGGGGCGCGAAGGTCACCGGCACGACGGTGCATCTGGTCGACGAGGAGGTCGACCACGGTCCGATCGTCTTCCAGGAAGCCGTCCCCATCGAGCCCGGTGACACCGAGGAGACGCTGCACGAACGGATCAAGGTGGTCGAGCACCGCCTCTACCCGCGCGCGATCAACTTGTTCGCCGCGGGACGGATCAAGATCGAAGGGCGCATCGTCCACGTCCTGGATTAACCTGAGCGCGATGCCGGAGTTCATCAAAGTCCGCCGCGCGCTCGTCTCGGTATCCGACCGTTCCGGACTCGCCGAGTTCTGCCGGGGGTTGAGCGAGGCCGCGGTCACGCTGATCGCGACGGACTCGACCGGCCGCCATCTCGCCGAGAACGGCGTGGCGTCAATCCCGGTCGCCGAGGTCACGGGGTTCCCCGAGATGCTCGACGGGCGCGTGAAGACCCTGCACCCGCGCATCCACGGCGGGATCCTTGCCAACCGCGACGAGCCCGAGCACCTGCGCCAGCTCGAGGAGGCGGGCATCGAGCCGATCGACCTCGTCATCGTGAACCTCTATCCCTTCCGCGAGGCCGCGAAAGCGATGAAGCCCTGGCCCGAGGTGATCGAGCAGATCGACATCGGCGGTCCCACCCTCGTGCGCGCCGCGGCGAAGAACCTGGCCGGCGTGGGCATCGTCGTCGACCCCGCGCGCTACGAGGCGGTGCTGGCCGAGATCCGTGAGAGCGGCGGTCTGAGCGCGCCGACCCGCGGGAAGCTCGCCGCCGAGGCGTTCGCGCACACGGCGGCGTACGACGCCGCGATCTCGATGTGGATGTCGCGCGAGATCACGTTCCCGGAGCGCATCTCGTTCGCGCTCGAGCGCGTGATGGAGTTGCGGTACGGCGAGAACCCCCACCAGGCCGGCGCGCTCTATGCGATGGAGGACGCGGGGCCGGGCGCGCTGGCGCGCGGGAAGCAGTTGCAGGGCAAAGAGCTCTCGTTCAACAACCTGCTCGATCTCGACGCGGCCTGGATCGCCGCGAACGACTTCGCCGACCCGGCCTGTGTCATCGTCAAGCACGCGATCCCGTGCGGGGTGGCCGTCGCCGAGAGCGACGCGCTCGCGTACGAGCGCGCGCTCGAGTCCGACCGCGTCTCCGCCTTCGGCGGCGTGGTCGCGTTCAACGGCGAGGTCTCGGAGGCCGGCGCGAAGGCGATGGCCGAGATCTTCACCGAGTGCATCGCGGCGCCGGGTTTCTCGGCCGGTGCGCTGAAGCTCTACGGTGAGAAGAAGAACCTGCGCCTGTTGCAGATCGACGGCAAGCCGCACCCGATGTACCACGGCCGCTGGATCACCGGCGGCATGTTGCTGCAGACGGCCGACGCGGCGTCGGAGACGCGCGACGCGTGGAAGGTCGTGACGAAGGCGCAGCCGACCGAGGAGCAGTGGCGGGATCTCGCCTTCGCGTGGCGGGCGTGCAAGCACGTGCGCTCGAACGCGATCGTCTTCGCCAGCGCCCATGCCACCGTCGGGATCGGCGGTGGGCAGACGAGCCGCGTGGATGCGGTCGAGATCGCCGCGAAGAAAGCGGGGGACCGCGCGAAGGGCGCCGTGATGGCGTCGGACGCGTTCTTCCCGTTCCGCGACGGGCTCGACGCGGGCGCGGCGGCGGGGATCGCGGCCGTCATCCAGCCCGGCGGATCGGTGCGCGACGACGAGGTGATCGCCGCCGCCGACGAGCACGGCATCGCGATGGTCTTCACAGGCATGCGGCACTTCCGGCACGGATAGGGAGGCGGGATGACGGCGCGGATCATCGACGGGAAAGCCATCGCCGCAGCGGTTCGCGCCGAGGTCGCCGAGCACGTGAGGAAGCTTCCCGCGCCGCCGGGACTGTCGGCCGTGCTGGTCGGCGCCGATCCCGCGTCGCAGGTCTACGTCGGACAGAAGCGGAAGATGGCCGCGGAGGTGGGGATCGTGTCGTTCGACAACGACCTTGCCGCCGAGATCTCACAGCCCGAACTGATCGATCACGTGCACATGCTCAACACGAACCCGATGGTGCACGGGATCCTCGTGCAGCTGCCGTTGCCCGACCACATCGACCCCATCGTCGTCCAGGAAGCGGTCGACCCACGGAAGGACGTCGACGGCCTCCATCCCGAGAACCAGGGTTTGCTGGCTCTGCAGCGCCCGCGGTTCATCCCCTGCACACCGGCCGGGATCGTCGAGCTGATGGAGCGCGCGGACGTCGCGGTCGAGGGCCGGCGCGTCGTCGTGATCGGGCGGTCGGCGCTCGTCGGCCGGCCGCTGTCGATCCTTTTGGGCATGAAGGCGCCGGGCCTCAACGCGACGGTGACCAACTGCCACACCGGAACCAAGGACATCGCCGCCTACACGCGCGAAGCCGAGATCATCATCGTGGCCGCGGGCAAGCGGAACACCCTCACCGCCGACATGGTGGCGCCCGGCGCGACGGTGATCGACGTGGGCACGAACCGCGACGAGAACGGCAAGCTCGTGGGCGATGTCGACTTCGCAGGGGTCAGCCAGGTCGCTGGCGCGATCACGCCGGTCCCCGGAGGCGTCGGCCCTATGACCGTGGCCATGCTGCTGATGAACACGATGCGGGCGGCCGAAGGCCTGGTCTAGGCCGGCGTCGGAAAGCAACAAGGGCCCGCCGTAGCGGGCCCTTGCGCGTTCTCGCGATACTCCTATGGCTCGTCCTAGCGTGTGCGCCTCCTAGTGCGCCTCCTCAGGACGTGCCCCGTAAGTACAAGACTCCAGCCGGTCCAACTCAGTTCGATCACGCCGAACCCGGTCTTGGGCAGCTTTCTGCCTTCGATGACCGGTGGGGTGATCTTGGGACCGGGCAGAACCCGCGGTCCTGGGCCCGACGGGGGAGAGGGCGGCTGCTCCGAGACTTCCTTCGGACGCTTACCGCACCACCCGTTGTTGTCGTCTTCACGATCGTCGTCGTTCCCACACCCGTTGTTCCCGTCCCGGTCGGCTGAGAAGCCGCCGGTCTGGCCGGGCTTGTCGATCCCGCCGTTTCCGTTGAAGTCGGGGTCGGACGGGGCATGCCCCTGGGGATAGCTCACCGGAGCGGGCACGTGGCCGTGACTCTTCCACGTACCCGGTCCACCGACCCGGTTCATCCCGCGCGATGCGTTCGCTAACGCGTGGGATTTTCCCTGGCCGTTGGACTCGTGTGCCGTCTCGCGCTTCGCTTGCCCGGGCGCGTTGCTCGAATTGCCGCCGGGCGCGGCGGAAGCCGCCGCGGACGAGAGCAAGAGGAGCAGGACGACGATGACAGATCCGAAGACGATCCGCTTCCCCACTGGGGCTCCTTGTATTGTCAAGGTCCGCTTTCCGGACCGAGCCTTTCGGACCCGCTCCGCTCCGCTGACGGCGGAGTCTAGTCGTCACGCAGAGCGGTGCCTAAGGTGTGAAAAATGGATGCGAACCGGACCCTGACTTTTCCGGACGGCTTCCTGTGGGGCGCCGCGACGTCCGCGCATCAGATCGAAGGGGGAAACTCCAACTCCGACTGGTGGGAGCACGAACGCGCGCCGGGAACGAACGCGCAGGAGCCCAGCGGTCTCGCGTGCGACTCGTACAACCGGTTCGGAGAGGACTGGGCGCTCGCGGCGTCGTCGGGGATGAACGCGGTGCGCTTCTCGATCGAGTGGGCGCGCATCGAACCGTCACCCGGTGAGTTCTCGACGGCCGCTCTCGATCACTACCGCGACGTCATCGGCACCGCGCGTGACCGCGGTCTGACGACCTCCGTGACGCTCCATCACTTCACCAACCCGTTGTGGTTCGCGCGCGGCGGCGGCTGGGACTCGGCGGAAGCGCCGGAGGCATTCGCCCGCTACGCGAAGACGGCGTCGTCGGCGCTCGGCGATCTGCTGCAGATCGTGAACACAATCAACGAGCCGTCGGTCCTCGCCGTCGTCGGGCACGTGATGGGCTACTTCCCGCCGCGGATCCAGGACATCCCAACCTCACACCGCGTGACGGTGAACCTCTTGCGCGCGCACGCGGCCGCCGCCGAGCAGATCCACGCCGGGTCCGACGCCCAGGCGGGACTGGCCCTCTCCGTCATGGAGTACGTGCCGATCGAAGACACGCCGGCCGGCCGCCGCGCGCGCGACTACATGCGGCACTGGTGGGCGGGCGCGTGGATCGACGCCGTCCGCGACGGACGGACGACCGGTCTCGAGATCCCGGATGAGGAGATCCACGGCTTGAAAGCCGCCAGCGACTTCGTCGGGATCCAGTACTACACGTGCCTGATGGTCGGGACGGGCGCCGAGGGCGGCGCGTCGGCGCGCCTCCCCGAGCAGGCACCGATCCCCGACATCCCCGAGGACGTCCGCACCGGCGCGCGCCGGACTCAGATGCACTGGGCCTGGCATCCGGAGGGCTTCGGGAGGGTGATCGACGAGGTCGCGGAAGCCGGCCTGCCGATGTACATCACCGAGAACGGCATCGCGACCGCCGACGACGGCGAGCGCGTCGAGTTCGTCGACCTGCATCTGCGGCAGGTCCACGCCGCGATCGAACGAGGCCGCGACGTGCGCGGCTACTTCTACTGGTCGCTTCTCGACAACTTCGAGTGGAACGAGGGCTACGGCCCGACCTTCGGCCTCATCGCCGTCGATCGATCGACGATGGAGCGCTCGCCAAAACCGAGCCTTTCCTGGTACGGGAACGTCGCCCGCGCGAACGCGCTCGGCTAGTCGTAGTCGCCGGCTTCGAGGCGCTTCAGCCGCCGCTCGCGCGTCAGCGCGGACGCCTCGACGAGGTTGTGAAGGGCCTCGGGCTCGTGCAGCGCAGCGGCGAGGACGCCCGTCAGGTCGCGCTGCGAGATCATCCCAACGACCTTGGACCCCTCGAGGATCGGGAGGTGGCGGATCCACTTCGTCGCCATGATGTTTGCCGCTTCCTTCAGGGTCGTGAACGGACCGATCGTGACGAGGTCGGTCGTCATCACGTCCTTCAGGCGCGTTTCCTTCGGTTCGAGTCCGCGCGCGATGATCTTCACGACGTCGCGCTCGGTGAAGATCCCGAGCAGCCGCTCGCCGTCCATGACCAGGATCGACGAGGTCTGGGCGTGACGCATCTTTTCGCAGGCTTCTGCGATCGTGTCGTCGGCGGAGTCGGTCACCGCCGCTTTGGTCATGATCTCCGAGATCTTCATGTCAACCCCTCTGATCCAGCGGCACGTATGAACGGTGGGGAGGCCCGACGTACGCGCTTTCCGGCCGGATGAGGCGGTTGTCGGCGTACTGCTCACGGATGTGGGCGGTCCAGCCCGCGATCCGCGACGCGGCGAAGATAGGCGTGAACAGGTCGACGGGGATGCCCATCGCGTAGTACACGCTTGCGGCGAAGAAGTCGACGTTCGGATACAGACCCTTCTCTTCCTTGACGACCTGTTCCATGTTGAGACTCATCTCGTACCACTTCATGTCGCCGGAGATCTCGCCCATCCGCTTCGACAGGCGGCGCAGGTGCGTCGCGCGCGGGTCTTCGGTCTTGTAGACGCGGTGGCCGAAGCCCATGATCTTCTCTTTCGCGGCGAGCTTCTTCTTGATCGCGTCGACGATCTTGTCCGGCGAGCCGACCTCGAGGAGCGTCTTCATGACCGCCTCGTTCGCGCCCCCGTGCAGTGGGCCCTTCAGTGTCGCGATCGCGGCGGTCGCCGCCGAGTGGATATCGGCGAGCGTGCTCGCGGCCACGCGCGCAGCGAACGTCGACGCGTTCATCGTGTGGTCGGCGTGCAGCACGAGGCAGATGTCGAGGATCCGCGCGACCTCCTCGTCGGGCTCGCGCCCTTGGAGCATCCACAGGAGATTCCCGGCGTGCGACAGTTTCGGGTTGGGCTTGAGGACCTCTTCCTTGTTCCGGAGGCGGTCGAAGGTCGTGATGACGGTCGGGAACCGGGCGATGAGGCGGATCGCCTTCCGGTAGTTGGCGTCGGCCGACTGGTCCCAGCCGTCGGGGTCGTAGGCACTCATCGAGCTGACCGTCGTGCGCAGCATCGACATCGGTGATGTCTGCTGCACCATCGTCGGCATCAAGCCCTCGACGAAGGAGTCGAGCTCGCGCTCGTTCGTCAGCTGTTCGGTGACCTCCTCGAGCTGCGCCTTGTTCGGCAGCTCGATGTTGTGGAGGAGGTAGG
>JBASRP010000393.1:0-7381 GCA_049273905.1 Actinomycetota bacterium | reverse complement strand
GAAGTGGGGCGAGATCCTCGACGCCTCCGACGAGGATTGGGACTGGACGTTCGGCATGGTCCTCCGCCACGTGTTCCTGTTCTCCCAAGCGGCCGGAAAAGCGATGGCCGAGGACGGCGGCGGCGTGATGACGTTCGTCGCGAGCGTCAGCGGCATCACGAGCGCTCCGAAGCACGCGCCCTACGGCGCCGCGAAGGCCGGCCTCATGAGCTGGGTCCGGACGCTCGCCGTCGAGCTCGGACCCAAAGGCATCCGAGCGAACGCCGTCGCGCCCGGCGGCGTGCTCACGCCGCGGGTCGAAAAGCTCCTTTCCGACGAGGCGAAGAAAGCCTCCGCGCAGAACGTCCCGCTGGGCCGCATGGCGATCCCCGCCGACATCGCGAGTTCGATCCTGTTCCTCTCGTCCGATCTCGCGAGCTTCGTCAGCGGCGTCACGCTGATCGTCGATGGTGGCGTCATCGCGAAGTTCGGATACGCGACCCCGTAGCCATGGATCCCGACCTTTTCGTCCGCGGGCGCGCCTGGCCGGGCACACCGAAGGCGCCGTACCCGCGCGCGAAACCGTCCGACGCGTTCCGCCTGCCCGTCGACACGTGGACGCAGGCGCAGATACCGGTGGGCGTGCGGCTCGAGATCGCCGGCGACGCGACCGAGATCGACATCGCCTACGACTGCAAAGCGAAGGAGCCCGGCATCCGCGGCGAGGCCGGCGGCGTCACCTTCGAGGTCTGGCGCGGCGGCGACGTCGTCGACGAGGAGAAGGTTGTGACCGGCCAGGGGAACGCCCGGCTGAAGCTCGGCGACCCGTCGGCCGGCGACCGCGCGATCGTCTACATCCCGGAAGCGATGCGTCCGGCGATCATCAGCGTAGAGGGCGCCGGCGGCCACATCGAGCCCGCGCCGCTCCAGCCGCGTTGGATCGCGTACGGCGACTCCGTCGCGGAGGGCTGGCTGGCGTCGAAGCCGTCGATGGCGTGGCCGGCGATCGCCGGTCGCGAGCACGGCCTCGACGTCGTCAACATGGGCTACGCCGGCGCCGCCCGCGGCGAGATCGTGTCGGCCGAGCACATCGCGGAACTGGCCTCCGCCGTCATCTCGATCACGCACGGCACCAACTGCTGGACGCGCACCGTGCACAGCGTCCCGATGTTCCGGGAGGGCTTGCGCGGGTTCCTCGACATCGTGCGGCAGGGTCACCCCGACACGCCGGTCCTCGTCGCGTCGCCGATCATCCGGCCCGACGCCGAAGCAGAGACCAACCGCCTCGGCGCGACCCTCGCCGACCTCCGCAAAGTGATGGAGGAGGTCGTGCGCGAGCGCATCGACGCCGGCGACGACCGCATGCGTTTGATCGAGGGCTTCCCCATCGTGACCGAAGACCAGCTCGCCGACGGCATCCACCCCAACGACGACGGCCACCGTGCCCTGGCCGCCGCGCTCGGCCCGGCCGTGCGCGCGCTCGTCGACGAGTTCGACCGGGAGGCCGTGTAGTGGCCCGCCGGGCCCCGGCCGTCGAACGCGCCGTTGCCGTGCTCAACTACCTCGCCGCGCATCCCGGCGAGCGGTTCAGCCTCTCCGAGATCGCGCGCGACCTCATGCTCAACAAGGCGACTTTGCACGCGATCCTCGGCGCGCTGACCGACGCCGGCTACCTGTCGCGCGACTCCGAGCAGAAGACCTACGCACTCGGCCCGGCCCTCGTCGCGCTCGGCAACTCCGCGCTCGGCACGTTCTCGGCTGTCGACTACGCGTTGCCCGAGATGCAGTCCCTGACCGACGAGCTCGGCCTTCACTGCGTCGCGTCGGCGTCGATCCACGACGAGATCGTGATCCTCTCGCGGACCGGCACCCCCCGGCCGTTCGGCGTCAACGTGCAGCCCGGCCAGCGGCTCCCGCTCGCGCCGCCGCTCGGGACCGTCTTCGTGGCCTGGTCCGGCGAGGACGAGGTGGAGTCGTACCTCGCCAAGGTTGGTCCGCGTGTCTCGAAGGACCGGCTCGAGCGATATCGGCGTGCGATCACCTCGGTGCGGATGCGCGGCTACTCCGTCGGCCTTGAAGGCCCGCCCCCGCCGCCGCGCTCTCCCCAGGGACGCACGCGGGCGGCGCACGCGCCGACACTCGAAGAGAGCGTGCGCGGTGTGGAGATCGAGGAGTACGCGCTGATCGACCTCGACCGGTCCTCGTCTTACCGGCTCAACCACATCGGCGCCCCGGTGTTCGGGCCCGACGGCGAGGTGGCACTCGGTCTCTTCCTGATCGGCTTCCTTGGAGGCGTTCCCGCGGAACGCGTGCCAGAGTATGCGTCGCGCTTGCAAGCAGCGTGCGAGCGGGTCACGAAAGCGATCCACGGGAAGGCACCGGAAGAGCTGGCGTAGAAGTATCTCAGAACCGGACGAACGTCTCAGGCTCGGGAAACTAGTCCGGCGAGGCTATTCAAAGCCGCCGTGAGATGGGGTTCTATGGGGCGGAGCAAACCAGGAAGGACCGGCCAAACGGAGGCTGCAACTGGGGTGAACGCCGCTAACCCCGCCCCCCAGCAAAGCGACTCGGTGGAGGAATCCTCGCTGGCCGAGATCCTCTCCGTTGCCGCGCATGAGCTCCGCCAGCCGGCGACCGTCATATACGGGCTCGCGGCAACCCTTCAGGCCCAGCGCGGCAGCATGGCGCAGGACGACGTCCACGATGCGATCGGTCGCATCGAACAGCAAGCGACCCGCTTGGTGAATCTGCTGGAGGACTTGCTCGACGCGTCGCGCCTGCAATCAGGCACCCTCGTTCTGGACCTGCAGCCGGTCGACCTTGCCGGCGCGGTCGAACACGCCCAGTCGCTCGCGGCGCCGCCGGCCGAGAAACGCCTCAGCGTGATGATCCCCACCGGCCTGTCGGTGGTCGCCGACCCGGCGGGACTCGAGCGCGTCCTGGTGAACCTGTTGACGAACGCGTACCGCTACGGCGGTCCAAACGTCCTAGTCGAAGCGCGTCACACGCGCGATACCGTGCGTTTGAGGGTCTCTGATGATGGCAAGGGCGTCCCGCTTAACCTCGTGCCCCACCTCTTCAAACCGTTCCGTGCGGAGGCCGGCGGGACGGGTCTCGGCCTGTCGATCGTCCTCGGGCTGGTCGAGGCGTTCGGCGGCTCGATCGTCTACGAGCGGTCCGAGCCCGTGGGCGCGCGATTCGAGGTGACCCTGAGAGTGGCCCCCGAGGTGCCCCGTCCCGAGCCCGCGGCGCGCTACGCTGCCGACCTCAGGGGCCCCGTGACGATCCTCGTAGTCGACGACGAACCGGACGTTCTCTTCCTGCTGCGGCTGACGCTCGAAGCCGCGGGCTATTCCGTCGTCGAAGCGGCGCACGGCGCGGAAGCACTCGAGACCATTCAATCGACGCGTCCGACGCTGGTTATCACCGACCTCATGATGCCGGTGATGGACGGACGCGAGCTGATCCGTCGCGTCCGCGCCGAACCGGAGACGGCCGACCTCCCCATCATGTTGTTGAGCGCGAACCCCGATCAGAGCGTCGGCGCCGACCGGGTGATGCGAAAACCATTCAACCCGCGCGACCTCACGCGCGTGATCGACGAACTCGTCGGGGGCGCCGCGTGACCGCACGCGCGACGACCGGCATCGCCGACCTCGACGTCGTGCTGGGCGGCGGGTTCCCGGCCGGTTCCTGCGTCGTCTTCGGTGGCGCGCCGGGGACCGGCAAGACGATCCTCGCGCAGCAGGTGTGTTTCGCGAACGCGACCGCGGAACGGAAGGCGGTCTACTACACGACCCTGTCCGAGCCGCACTCGAAGCTCGTCGAGCACCTCGAGGGATTCTCGTTCTTCGACTCGACGGCCGTCGGGGAAATCGTCCAGTTCCATTCGCTCGCCGCCCTCGCCGATCGGGGCGGCTCGGGGGACGTGTCCATGGCCGCCGTCGCGACCGAGGTCGTGCGCGAAGCGTTCGAGGAACGTCCCTCGGTGATCGTCATCGACTCGTCGAAGGCTTTGCACGAGGGGGAGGGAGCCGGCTTCCGTCGCGCCGTGTACGAGCTCGCGAGCCGCGTCGCGCACACCGATGCCGTTCTTATCCTCGTCGGCGAGTACGACGAGGACGACATGCGCACCGCGGCGGAGTTCGCCGTCGCCGACGCCATCATCCTGCTGTCGAACGCGACGTCGGGCATGGTCGATCGCCGCTGGCTGCGCGTCGCCAAGCTGCGCGGCTCCGATTACCTCGGCGGCCGGCACTCGTTCCGGATCGGCCCGAGCGGGATGGAGCTGTATCCGCGCGTGGAGTCGACGCTTCCCGAGCCGGTGTCGGTGACGGATCGGCGGCTGAAGAGCGGCGTCCCGGGGCTCGATGAGATGATGACCGGCGGTTTCCCCTCCGGGAGTGCGACGATCATCGCCGGCCCGTCCGGTGCGGGGAAAACGGTGATGTGCCTTCAGTTCATCGCCGAGGGCCTGAAAGCCGGCGAGTCATGCGTGTTCGCGTCGTATCAGGAGAGCCGCCCCCAGATATTGGCCAAGGCGGCCCACTTCGGATGGGACCTTGAGAAGAACGTCAACGACGGCTCGCTCGTCATCGTCGATGTTCAGCCGGTCGAGCTGGGTCTCGACGCGATCGCGGCCCAGATCCGCCAAGCGGTCAGCTCGACGGGCGCGCTCCGCGTCGTGATCGATTCGATCTCCGAACTCGAGCGCGCCGACGACAACGGCCGGTTCGCCGATTACCTCTGGGCGCTCGTCCACGCGATCCGGCGCGACGGCGCGACCTGTCTCCTCACCAGCGAGACCTCGGCTTTCTTCGGGCCGGCGTTCGAGCTGGCCCACGGACTGTCGTACATCGCGGACAACATCTTGCTGCTCCGGTACACGGAGCTGGAGTCCGAGATCCGCCGCGCGCTGGTCGTCGTGAAGATGCGCGACAGCGACCACATCAAGAGCCTGGTCGAGTTCGAGATCACGAACGCCGGTGCGGTCGTGAAGGGGAAGTTCGCCGGCGTTTCGGGCGTGCTTTCCGGCTCGCCAACGCCGACCGAACAGAAGTTCAAAGAGTTCTTTGGGAGATAGGGGCCTGCGCGCATGCGGCGGTTGGTCGACGCCCTCAAGGCATGGATCGCGCGTATGTTCTCGCGCGGTGAATCGCGGGATGCGCGGCGAGAGTTCGACGAATTCTTCGGGTCATGACCGCCGGGATGGAAAGGGTCTGACGGGATGAGAACGAGCCAATTGATCACGTCCTACATCCAAGCGGTGATCTTCGCGGCCCTCGGGATCCGTTGCGTCAACAGCTGGCTCCGCGACCGCGACACGCGATCCGGCCACCTGGCGGTCGCCGCCGGCTTGTTCGGCCTTCAGTCGGCGATCTCGGCGGTCAGCAGCACGGTCTACAACTCGAACGCTATCCCACCCGAGACGCCACCGCGGTGGATCGGCATCGTTACCAGCATCATGCTCTTCATCGCGGTCTACTACTTCCTTCTTTTCTTGTTCGACTTCATCACGCTGCCGTCCGGGTTGAACACGGCCGTTATGGTCTTCCTCGTGGTCGCGACGCTCTTCAACATCGTGCTTTCGATCATCGAGCGCCCAGACCTCAAGTTCGATCCGAAGAGGGGGATCGTCGACATCCCCGGCGTGGACAACCCCATCAGTTATCGGGGGTACATCAGCTACGTCTTGGTGTACCTCGCGGTCGCGTTCGGGTTCCTCGCCGTGTCCTTCCTCGTCTACGGCTTCCGGACCTCCGGCCTGGCGCGGTTCCGCATGGTGAGCATCGGCAGCGGCTTCTTCCTGTTCTTCGTCGTGATCGGGCTGTTGCCGCGCCTCCTGTTCGGGAACCCGAGCGCGCAGACCATCCGGAACCTGATCAACGTGCTGCAGTACATCGCGTTGCTGGTGGCTCCGCTGCTGTTCGTCGGGTTCTCGCCACCGAAGTTCATACGCGACCGGTTCGGGCGCGCCGAGGTAGGGACGGGAGCGAGCGTCTAGAGCATCGACTGGCCGCCGTTGGCGCGCCAGATCGTGCCGGTGCTGAACCGCGACGCGTCGGACGCCAGGTACAGGATCAGGTAGCCCTGGTCGATCGGTTCGCCGACGATGCCGAGCGGCGACAACTTGCGCATCCGTTCGACGAACATGTCGTACTTCTCTTGGTTGATACTGCCGTCCGGCTCGTAGATGTGGCGCATCGTGAACGCCGAGACGGTCATCCCCGGCGCGATCGTGTTCACGCGGATCCCGAGTTTTCCGACCTCCATGGCGAGCGTCTTCGTCAGCATCGCGACCGCCGCCTTGGTCATCGCGTACACGCCGTAACGCGGCGCCGGCTGATCGATCGCCGTCGACGAGACGTTGATGATCGAGCCCGACCCTTGATCCTTCATGGCGCGCACGGCGGCTTGGCATCCGTACAGGACACCGCGCAGGTTGACGTTGAACGCCTTGTCGAGCTCGGCGTCGGTCGCCTCGAGCAGCAAGCCGTCGGCGGCGATGCCGGCGACGTTCGCCATCACGTCGACGCGGCCGAACTCTTGAACCGCGCGATCGACGAGTGCGTCGACCTCCGCCTTGCGCGCGACGTCGATGGCCTGCGCGACGGCCTTCCCGCCGCTCTCGACGATCGTCGTCGCGGTTTTCTCGGCGGCCGCTTCGTCGAGGTCCCCGCAGACGACGGACGCGCCGGCGCCGCCGAGGACCTCCGCAGCGCTCTTACCGATCCCGCTCCCTGCTCCGGTGACGACGGCCGCGCGGCCGGACAGGTTGAAGATCTGCAGTACGTCGTCCATGCCGTCCCCCATCGATCGGTCTGGCGAGCATAACGCCCGGCTTGACGCGGCTCAGGCGACAGTCTACCTTAGGATTTGCGATTGTAACCATTCGTTTGCTCTAGCGAACACCACCTCTAGCCCAGTCCGGGCAGGGGATGGGACTAGGGAGGACAGGATGGAAGCCTTGGACCGCGACGCATCGCCCTTCTCTTCGATCGACGACGCCGTCGCCGCGATCCGCGCCGGCGAGATCGTGATCGTCGTCGACGACCCCGACCGC
Organism: Actinomycetota bacterium; assembly: GCA_049273905.1. Taxonomy (GTDB): domain Bacteria; phylum Actinomycetota; class AC-67; order AC-67; family AC-67; genus JBASRP01. The sequence continues at coordinate 339 of JBASRP010000393.1, read as the reverse complement.
GAGAACGAAGGCGACTTCGTCATGGCCGCCGAACGCGTCACGCCCGAGGCGGTCAACTTCATGATCACGCACGGCCGCGGTCTCCTCTGCCTGCCGATGAGCGAGGAGCGCGCCGAGCGCCTCGGCTTCCGGATGATGGTGGGCGACGAAACGCACGGCGACGGGACCGCGTTCACCGTCTCGATCGATCACGTCTCACCGCCGGGCAACACCGGCATCTCCGCGCCGGACCGCGCGCAGTGCATCGCGCGCGCCGTCGCGTCCGACGCGCACGCCACCGAGTTCCGCACGCCGGGCCACGTCTTCCCGCTGCGCGCGAAGCCGGGCGGCGTGCTTGAG
>JBASRP010000390.1:0-10358 GCA_049273905.1 Actinomycetota bacterium | reverse complement strand
CGACGACGCCGCGTACGATGTGTTGCGGAAGGCGATGAGCGCGCACGAGATCGACCGCACCTACCTCGCGCTGGTCGAAGGCTCGCCGCCGGCCAAGGGCGAGATCGACGCGCCGCTCGGCCGCTCGCCGCGTCACCGCAAGAAGATCGCCGTCGTCGCCGGCGGCCGCGATGCGCGGACCTCATACCGGCGCGTCGAATCCTTTACGGAAGCGACGCTCCTCGAGGTCACGCCGCACACCGGCCGCACGCATCAGATCCGTGTGCACCTCGCCGCGGCGAAGCATCCGGTTATCGGCGACGCTGTCTACGGCCGCGATCGCAAGCTCGCCGCGCGCCTCGGCCTGACGCGCCCCTTCCTCCACTCGGCGCGACTCGCGTTCGATCACCCCGTCACGGGCAAGCGCGTGGAGCTCGAGGAGCCGCTGCCGGAGGATCTCACCGCCGCGCTGGACGCGCTGCGGGCTAGTACCAGTCGTTGATCCAGGGCGCCGGCCCGGCGAGCATCGCGTCGAGCGCGGCGACCGTATCGTCGTCGGCGACCAATCGTCCCAGACGCCGCGCGTCGCGCGCCGGGAGCATCCCCGAGAACATCCCGCCGAGCGTGGTCACGTCGACCGTCGCCCGGGCGCTCTGCGCCGGCGTGACCTTCGCCGTTCCGCCGCTCGTCTCGATGCGCCAGCCGGCATCGTTCCACCCGAACGCGGGGTCGTGGACCTGCAGCTCGGCGGCGGCCTCTAGAGGCGCCGGGTAGCCGCGTGCCTCGAACGCGGCGGGCACGTCGACAAGGCGGAGCATCGGCCGGAACCACGACTGCCGCTCGACGTCTTGCTCGGCGATCAGGTTGGCGATCGGGTCGTTCGCGCCGCCGGCCCACTGGAGGTCGACGCCGGTCGAGCGGTGACGTCCGGCGAACGCGAGGAGCGAGCGCGCCGCGCCCGGCGTCGTCCAGACGAAGTCGCGGCACTCGAGGTGGAAGCCGTACGGGAGGCCTGGCACCTTCTCCTGCGTATAGATGATGTAGCCGGTGACGCGGCCGTCCTCGCGAACGCGATACCGGCGCACGGGCGCGTCGTCGAACTGCTGCAACACGCGCTTCGGCCAGAACCAGGCCGGTCGGTCGACGAGACCGTTGACCCCCGACGCGTACGCGCGGTAGCACTCCATCACCTCGTCGAGGTCGGCGTCGCTCCATTCCTCGACCGGCGGGCCGTCCTCGCGCGGCAGCGCCTCGAGCGGCGCGCGGTAGTACATCCGCAGGCCCGCGTACTCGTAGCCGCAGCGGCGGTAGAGCGGAACGGTAGCCGGGTACAGCGTCGAGATCGCGAACCCTTCGGCGCGCAACTCGCGAAGGGTTTCGGTGACGAGAGTCTCGGCGACGCGCTTGCCGCGCGCCTGCGCTGCGACGGCGACGCCGCCGATACCGATAGCCGGCACCGAGCGTCCGCCGAAGAAGTGCCCGAACCGATAGATCTTCAGGACCGCGGACGTCACCTCCTCGACGACAGCGACGCGGGTCTCTTCGAGGGGAACGCTCGGCAGGCGGGCGGGCGACATGTTGAACGCCTGGTGCCACATCTCAGAGACGAGCTCGCGCTCGTCCTCGTTCATCGGCCTGATCTCGATCGTCACCCGGCGCTCCCGTGGAACGGCGTCCGCGCGGGGACCCTACCACCGGCCCCGGCCGGCTATCTCGAGGTTTCTAGCGGCGGCGGCCGTCGCGCAGGCGCAAGGCGTGGACGATCTGTTCCGTCCGCGCTTCACGAAGCGCCGCGGCGACCTCATCGGGGAGGCCGCTCTCGAGCAGAGCATCGAGCGCGGCGGCGTCGAGCTGCGTGACGCGGTCCAGGAGGTCGAGCGGCTCGAGCGCGCGGCGGACGCTCTCTTCGTGATAAACGGCTTCGCTCCGTTGGTAGCGCGTGACCGCGCCGTCGTCGCCGAAGAGGCGCTCGAGCCCGGTCGACTCGCAGTACCTGTGGATGGTTTCCGAGAGCTCCTCGACGCGCGCCGCGTCGGCGCGGAGCCGGCGTTTCGTCGTGATCCACTCGTCAACCGCCGATCCGATGTCCACCGGCGTCTCCTCGCGGTCGAAACGATGGGCGAACAACGGGCACGACGCCTGGTAGTCGCACCAGTCGCAGAGGCGGTTCTCCTTGGGGGCGAAGGCGCCCGAGCGGATCCCCGCGGCGACCTCCGCGATGCGCGCGCGCGTCGCATCGAGGTCCTCCGGCGTGCGGGCGACGGTCATCGGCTGGCCCGGCAGCAAGAAGTACAGGGTGAGGCGCGAGGGGAGGATGCCCCAGACCTCCCAGGCGGCGAGGTAGTAGATCGACAGCTGAAGGTCGGACTCGACGAACCGGCGCGGCGGCAGTCGGCGCGAGGTCTTGTAGTCCACGATCTCGTAGGAGCCGTCGGGGTGGCGGTCCATCCGGTCGATGACGCCGGAGACCTTCACACCGTCGACGTCGATCTGGAAGCGCTGCTCGAGCGCCACCGGCACGCGGAACGCCGGCGCGTTGTCGCGGTGGTAGGCGGTCAGGACCTCCCGCCCGTGCGCGTGGTAGGCGCGCTCCTCTTTCTCCGAGCGGTACGCGGCGGTGTCCCACGCCTCGTCCAGGTACGCGAGAAGCGTATCGACGCTCGGCGCGACGGGGACGGGCTGCGCGTGGAAGCGACGCAGGGCCTCGTGGAGGCTCTCGCCGAAACCGAGCGCCGGCGTGCGGCGGCCGGGCTTTCCCTCGAGGTAGCGGAACTTGTACTGAAGAGGGCACAGCTCGTAGGTGGAGATGGAGGAGTAGGAGAGCCGGATCGGGGTCTCTTCGACCTCCTTTTCGGGGGTGACGGCGAGACGGAGCTCCTCCATTTCGGCGAGTATAGGCATCGCGTCGACGTAACTACAAGGGTGTGATTCTTTCGCGGCAAAAACGCCGATCTTCTCGCTATTCCCGCACGTCAGAGCGCTGTCGGACCGCACTTTCACATCCTTGATAGGAGCGCGGTGGCGGAGGTATAACTAGGTGCGCCGAATGACAGTTGTGTAATTCCCGCCTTCCCGGGGTCGAGGGGCTTTCCGCGTGCGTGCCAACGGAACGGGCTTCGTCCATCTTCATAACCACACCGAGTACTCGATCCTTGATGGGGCCGCGCGCATCCGCGCGCTGTTCGACAAGGCCGCGCAGCTCGAGATGCCGGCGCTCGCCGTCACCGACCACGGCGTCATGTACGGCGCCATCGACTTCCTCGATGCCGGGCGGCAGACAGGCGTCAAGCCGATCCTCGGCGCCGAGCTGTACGTCGCGACGCGCAGCCGCTTCGAGAAGTCGTCACGCGACAAGGACTTCAACCATCACCTGACCGTCCTCGCCTCGACGACAGAGGGCTACCGCAACCTCATGAAGCTCGTCTCGTCCGGCTGGCTCGAGGGCTACTACTACCGGCCGCGCGTGGACAAGGAGATCCTCGCGCAGCACGCCGCCGGGCTGATCGGCTTCTCGGGCTGCTTGGCCGGAGAGGTCTGCACCGCGATCAAGACCGGTCAGGCGGCGGAAGCCGAACGCGTCGCCGGCGAGTACCGCGACATCTTCGGCGCGGAGAACTACTACATCGAGTTGCAGGACCACGGCCTCGCCGAGCAGCGCCAGGTGATGCCGCAGCTGGTCTCGCTCGCCGGCCGCATCGGGTCGCCGCTGGTCGCGACGAACGACCTCCACTACACGGACAAGCGCGACGCGCCGGCGCACGACGTTCTGTTGTGCATCCAGACCAACGCCAAGATCAACGAGCCAGGCCGGTTCAAGTTCGACGCCGAGGAGTTCTACCTCAAGAGCGCGGACGAGATGCGCGCGCTATTCGCCGACCACCAGGACGCGTGCGACAACACGCTCGCGATCGCCGAGCGGTGCGACGTGCAGGTCGAGATGGGCGTTCTTCGCCTGCCGCCGTTCGCGCCGCCGACGGAGGAGTCGCAGGAGGCGTACCTGCGCCGGCTCGTCGCCGAGGGCGCCACCCGGCGATACGGCGACCCCCTCGCGCCGGACGTCCGCGACCGGATCGAACACGAGCTCGGGATCATCATCCGCATGGGGTTCGCCGGCTACTTCCTGATCGTTGCCGATCTGATCTCGTTCGCGCGGTCGCGGAAGATCCGCGTCGGCCCGGGGCGGGGCAGCGCCGCCGGCAGCGTCGTGTCGTACTGCCTCGGCATCACCGACCTCGACCCGATCCGCTACGGGCTGATCTTCGAGCGGTTCCTCAACCCGGATCGCCGGCAGATGCCCGACATCGATATGGACTTCGACGACCGCCGCCGCGCCGAGATGATCCGCTACGCGACCGACCGCTACGGCGAGGACCGCGTCGCGCAGATCGTCACCTTCGGAACCATCAAAGGGAAGCAGGCGATCCGCGACGCCGCGCGCGTGCTCGACCTCCCGTACGGGATCGGCGACCGGCTGGCGAAGATGTACCCGCCGCCGATCCTCGGCAAGGACGCGCCGCTCGCCGCGTGTTTCGACAAGGCCGTCGACTGGCCGGACCCAGGCATGAACGACGCATTCTCGCAAGCCTCCGACTTGCGCCGTGCCTACGACGAGGACGAGATCTCGCGCCAGGTGCTCGACATCGCGCGCGAGCTCGAGGGGCTGCGCCGCCAGGTGAGCGTCCACGCGGCCGGCGTCGTCATCGGCGACGCGCCGCTCGTGAACTACACGCCACTGCAGCGCGCGCAGGACGGCGCCGGCGGCATCGTCACCCAGTACGAGATGCACGCCGTCGAGGACCTCGGCCTGCTGAAGATGGACTTCCTCGGGTTACGGAACCTGACCGTGCTCGAAGACGCGGTGCTCTACATCGAGCGGACGCGCGGAACGACGCTCGACATCGACAACGTGCCGCTCGACGACAAACGCAGTTTCGACATGCTGTCGCGCGGCGACACGATCGCGGTGTTCCAGCTCGAGTCGCCCGGCATGCGCGAGCTCTGCAAGAAGCTGCGTCCGGACCGGTTCGAGGACGTGATGGCGCTCGTCGCGCTCTACCGGCCGGGCCCGCTCGGTGAGCGGATGCACCTCGAGTACGCGGCCCGCAAGCACGGCCAGCGCACCGTCGAGTACCTGCACCCGGACCTGAAGCCGATCCTCGGCGAGACGTTCGGGATCATCCTCTACCAAGAACAGGCGCTGCAGATCGCCGTCGACATGGCCGGGTTCACAATGGCCGAGGCCGACACGCTCCGGAAAGCGATCGGCAAAAAGATCGGTTCCGTGATGCGCGCGCAGAAGGAGAAGTTCGTCACCGGGTGCACGGCCAAGGGGTACGCGAAGGATCTCGCCGACAAGCTGTGGGAGATGATCGATCACTTCTCCGGCTACGGCTTCAACAAATCGCACAGCTGCGGCTACGCCTACATCGCGTACCAAACCGCGTTCCTGAAGGCGAACCATCCGGTCGAGTACATGGCCGCATTGCTAACGAGCGTGAAGGACAAGCAGGATCGCACGGCCCTGTACCTCGCTGAGTGCCGCACGATGGGCATCACCGTCGATCCGCCGGACGTGAACCTGTCGGAGTCGGACTACACGCCGCTGGCGCCGGCGAACGGCAAGCCCGGCGAGATCCGCATCGGCCTCTCGGCGATCCGCAACGTCGGCGAGAACGTCGTCGCCGAGATCATCCGCGAGCGCGAGCGCGGCGGAGCCTTCAAGTCGTTCCCCGACTTCTGCCACCGCGTCGACCCGGCGGCGCTCAACAAGCGTCTCATCGAGTCGTTCGTGAAAGCGGGCGCGTTCGACTCGCTCGGCCTGAACCGCGCGGACTTCCTCACGTGGGGAACCGACACGCGAACCGGCGAGGCGCGGCTCGTGCTATGCGAGTCGGCGGGCCGGATGCTGGACGGTGCGGCCGACGACCGGCGCAAGGAGCAGGAGGGCCAGTCGAGCCTCTTCGGCGCGGAGGAGAAGCAGGCGTTGATGACGGCGAACGGGCCGGCGCCGTCCGGCGCGGAGATCCCGCGCTCGGCGTTGCTGGCCGCCGAGAAGGAGATGCTCGGGCTCTACGTCTCCGACCATCCGCTGCTGGAGGTCGAAAAGGCACTGCGTGCGTCGACCGACACGCCGATCGCCGATTGCGCGTCCGCGCCGGAGGGCTCGACGCGGACGATCGGCGGGCTCGTCAGCCGCCTCCAGAAGAAGTTCACGAAGAAGGGCGAGGCGATGGCGATCGTGATGATCGAGGACCTCGCCGGCGCGATCGAGGTCGTCGTGTTCCCGTCGTCCTACGAGAAGTTCGCCCCCATCCTCGCCAAGGACGCCATCGTGTGCGTGAAGGGCAAGATCGACCTGCGCGACGACGCGCCGAAGCTCGTCGCGCTCGAGATCTGGAAGCCGAACCTCGCGGCCGGCGGCGACCCGTTGGTGCTCGACATCCCGGCGGCCGAGTGCACGCCCAACTTCGTCGAGCAATTGAAAGAGGTGCTCTCCTCGCACCCGGGCCTCACGCCCGTGCACCTGCGGCTCAACTCCGGCGAGAACACCAAGGTCCTTCGTCTCCCCGACGATTTCCGGATCGAGCGGCGGAACGGCCTGTATGCGGAGCTCAAGACCCTGCTCGGCGCGGGCGCGATGTCGTAAACGAGCAAACCGGGCTCCGACCGCTTCCCGCAGTGAAGTGCTAGCCTCGCGCCGATGTCGGACGAAGCCAGCGACGAGTTCTCCGAGCGCGCAAAAAGACTGACGCCGCGCGAGTGGCGCGTCGTCGCGCTCTCCATCGAAGGCGTCGCGTCGGAGGACGCCTGCGCGGCGTTGGGGATCGCCGAGGGCACGCTGAAGAGCCACAAACAGGCGATCCGCCGGAAGCTCGGCGTGCCGCGCGGCAAGCGTCTCGAACGGCACCTACGCGAACACATGGAAGCCTTGCCGGCGAACATCCGCCCGACGGTCGCGGCCGCGGCGCAGGCGCAGCAGGTCCCGGTCGAGCGGTCGGTCATGGAGAAGCGCGTCCGCCTCTTGCTGCGTCTCACGCTCCAGGAGCTGCTCGAGGTCGCCGACAACGCCGACCTCCGCGCCGCCCTGCTGCAACAAACGGTTCAGCGCATCGAGTCCGACGACGCGGAGGAGGCCCGGCGCGAGGTCGAGGACCTCCAGATCGCCGCGCGCGAGATCCGCGACACCTTCGAACGCGTGCGCGCCGACATCCGCGAACGCGGCCGGCGCGTTTCCTCGAACGGCGGCTAGAAGGGGTTCGAGCGGGTCCAGGTTCGTCCGGCGTCGCGCGTCGTCCAGATCGATCGGCCGGAGAACGCCGCGCGAGCCGTCGTCGCGTTCTGGAACCCGAGGAAGAACCGCGTGTCGACCTCGCCACCCGGGACGGACAACGTCATGCGCCACGTCCGGCCGCCGTCGCGCGAGACGAGCACCTCGGACCGATTCGCCCGTAGGACTGCGACCGCGATCGTCGACTGCGTGGCGAGCGATATCGCCTCGGCGGACACCCTCGGCAGGGCGCGCCGTGGTCCGAACGAAAACCCTGCGTCGCGCGAGGTCATGACGAACTGTCGGGTCTGTGGGGACATCCGGGACTTGCACACGACGCTCAGGACGCCGCCTGGTGTGGACGCGAACGCAGTCGTGTCGTTCTCGCCGTCGGGTCCCGAGCCGCATGGGTCGGGCAGGGACCGCCAGCTGCTCCCGCCGTCCAATGAACGAAGGAACTCTGTATGGGCGTTCTCGGCTCCGCCGGCGGTGTTCGCGTATCCGGCGAGGAACACGTTCCGCCCTTGGATCGCGAGACCCGTCCCGACGAAGTCGCGGTGCGGTGAAGGCAAACGGCGCCAGGTGCGCGAGGCGACGTCCGACACCTCGATGCGGACATCGCATGGTCCGGGGCATCCCAACATCCTCGCGACGACCCGATACGCGCGACCGCGGGAGATCTCGAGGTTCAAGACCAGTGGTGCGTCCTCGCGCCGCCAGGTCTTCGCACCGTCCCGCGTCACGTAGAAGCCCGGCCCGAACGCGTAACCGACGGTCGCATTCGCGAAGCGGACGGAGCCGACGCAGGGATCTTGGCAGTCCTCTTTGAGTGCGGCCGGTGGTGTGCCGCCCGGTGCGGTTACCGTCCTCCATGTGCGGCCGCCGTCGCCCGTCGCCCGCAGCGAGACGCACTCGGCGCCCCCGCATGTTCCTTTGCCGAGGACCCATCCACGGTCCGCGCTCACCCAGGTGCTGTCGATCACGATAAAGCGGGTCGGAGGTGCCTTTGACATGGAGGTCGGCGTGGCGGGCGCGCTCGATGGAGAGGGCGTCGGCGAGGTGGTCGGAGTCTCCGATGCTTTGGGGCTGCCGCCGCCGGTGCACGCGCCGGGCGCGGCGAGGATGAGGACTGCTGCGATGATCTTTCGCATGACGCCTCCTCGAGGGGAAGGAAGCCACGCTAGCGGTCGCCGAGGACGGCGAGGGATGTCCGAACGGGCGGGTTAGTTCATAGAGGCGCGGTCGACCGGAGGCCGCGGCACTGGGGGCCCCACGGTCTCGAGGAGGTGCGCTTCCGACCGCGCAATCTTCGCGACGTTCGTGAGCCGTTCGGAGGCGGTCTTCGCTTCGGCCAGCTCTTGGAGGATCGGGAGATCGACGGCGAGGAGCGCCGACGCCGTGAAGCTCGCGGCTACGGGATCGGCCGGCAGCGTCAGCTCGGGAGATTCCTTCTCCGCGATCCGCGCGACGACGGCGAGGTAGCGATCCAGCGCGGCCCGGGCAAGCTGCACCGCGCGTTCGGGCGCGCGTCCGGGCTTCTCGTCGATCACGGTCACCGAGGCGCGCGGATAGGGGTCGTCCGGCGGCCGTTCGTCGATCCGGAATCGTTGGGTGCCGCGGACGATCAGATCCATCGTCCCGTCCTTGTTGTGCACCGCTTGCTCGACCGTCGCCAGACATCCGATGTCGTGCGTCTCGGCCGGCTCGCCAACCTCGTACCCGGCGCGGATGCAGACGACGCCGAAGCTCGAGTCGGGACTTGGCGCTTTATCGGTGCCGAGGACCTCGGTCATCATCTCGCGATACCGGGGCTCGAAGATATGCAGGGGCAGCGCGACTCCCGGGAAAAGAACGACGTGGAGGGGGAAGAGAGGGATCAGCACAAGGACATTGTACGCTGACCTCACACTTCAGAGGGCGCGTACGTTTTATGGCTGTGAGTTTGCCGCCGTTCCAGGCCTTTATCGATACGCAGCGCGACGACGTGTACCGATTCCTCGTGGCGCTCGTCGGGCCGCAGGAAGCGGAGGATTGCTTCCAGGAAACGTTCCTTTCGGCGCTACGCGCGTACCCCGATCTGCGCGACGCACGGAACCTTCGCGCGTGGGTGTTCACGATCGCACACCGCAAGGCGATGGATTCGCACCGGGCGCGGGCGCGGCGGCCTGAGCCGGTCGAGGAGGTTCCGGATCGCGTGGCGGCCGGAGCGCCCGAGCGCGATCCCGCTCTATGGGCGGCGGTGCGAGATCTGCCGCCGAAGCAGCAGGCGGCGGTCGTGGCTCGCTACGTGAATGATCTGCCGTACCGCGAGATCGCGCGCGTGATCGGCGGTACCGAAGAAGCCGCCCGGCGCAGCGCGGCGGACGGGGTGAAGAAACTAAGGGAGGCATGGAGAGGATGAAGTCCATCGAGCAGGCGCTCCGCGGCGGGGCTCACGACGCTGCCCGCGCGGCAGAAACAGCTGCGGAAAGGTTCGGCTCGCGTGCCGACGAAGCCAGACTCTTGGACGTCGCCTACGGGTACGTCGACACGCCGTTCGGTCGGTACCTCGCCGCAACGACGCCGCGCGGACTCGTGATGTTGTCTTTCGACGCGGACTACGACGAGGTCCTCGAGGAGCTGTCGCGGCGCGTCTCGCCGCGCGTGCTCGAGGCACCCGGGAAGCTCGACGAGCTCCGGCGCGAGCTCGACGAGTACTTCGAAGGGGATCGCCACGACTTCGACATCCCCCTCGACTGGCAGCTCTCGAGCGGCTTCATGCAGAAGGTGCTGCGCGCGACCGCGAAGATCCCGTACGGCGGCGTCGCGACCTACCGCGAGGTGGCGACGCGGGCGGGCAACCCGCGGGCGATGCGGGCTGCCGGCAACGCCCTGGGCGCGAACCCGATTCCGATCGTCGTCCCTTGTCACCGCGTCGTGCGGACGGGCGGGAGCGTCGGCAACTACGGCGGCGGACCCGACATGAAGAGGGCGCTGCTGCAGTTGGAAGGGGCCATCCTCTAGGAAGAGGGATGCCTAAAGGCGGGGGATGCCGGGCCGGGCTCGGCTAGAATCGCCGGGTCGTGCTCACCCTCATTGACCTGCGCGGATACCGCGGCGACCTGCTCGAGAA
>JBASRP010000389.1:0-6894 GCA_049273905.1 Actinomycetota bacterium | reverse complement strand
CCGACCACCGCGATCGTCTTGGTCTCCTCGTAGATCTGTTTGATCTCGTCCTTCGTGAGTTCCACGGTCCCCCCTCGTTAGCCGGTCATGCTCTTCAACAACGACGTGAGCTGTGCGACATGTTCCGCCGTCTCGAATTGCAACATGGGACTCGAGGCGAGCGTGTGCTCCTCGACCTTCTGACCTCGCCGGATATACACCGCGGGGTGGATGTCGCCCTCGGCGTCCGTCTCGACGGCCATCGCGATCCCGTCCGGCCCCTCCGTGTCGACGAAGTGCGCGAGCGGCCGGATCCCCTCGTCGCGGATGTCGTCCCCCTCCGCGAACGTCAGCACGCGCGCGAGGTACGACTGCTGGTTCCAGAGCTCCGGCGCGCGCGTGGCCTCCGCAAGAAGGAACCCCACGACCTCGTCGGGTTTCACGACCGGCCGGTCGCGCTCCACGCCGAAGTGCGTCTCGGCGATGTGCCGCGCCATGACCATCGCGTTGTAGCGGAAGCCGTGCACGGCCGCCGAGTTGGACGGGATCCCGTATTTCTTCAAACCGATCGAGCCTTGCGTGATCGACCCGGCGAAGTAGATGCCCGGCGCCGACGCGCTCTCCCAGAACGGCGTCTGCGCGGGGAGGCGTCCCTGGTAGAAGGTCTTCACGCCGACGTCGGCCAGGTCGCGCAGCGGGGTCCCGAAACCGGTCGCCGCGATCACCTCGTCGGTCTCGAGAACGAAGTCGCCGGGCCGCGTCGTGCCTTTCAGCTGCGTTCGGAACCGGCCGTCCGGTGTCCGGTCGATCCGTTCGGTGGCCGCGTCGAGAACGATGTTGCCGCCGCCGAGGACGTGATCTTCGTACGGCTGCAGGTATCGCGCCCGCGCCGCGGCGGTGGAGTGCACGAGCACCGAGATGCGCGCCGGACGTGGCGACGCGAGGACGATCTGGCGCGCCCACGGCAGCAGCGCGTCGGCGACCTCGAACCCCGAGTTCCTCTTGCCGACGACGAGCACGCGCGCGCCGGCGTACTCGGGCAGCGGCTTCGTCTCGACGTAGTGCGGGACGTCCTCGATCCCCGGGATCGTCGCCGGCTTCCAGGGCTCCGTCATGCCGACGGCGACGACCAGAACCCTGCAGCGGAACTCGCCGTCGGAGGTCGTGACGACGAAACCGTCGCCGTCGCGCCGCGTCGACTCCCAGGTGCAGCCGTACCGGATCGGGATCTTCGCGCGCGACTGGAACTCGACGAGACCTGTCTCCATCTCGGACCGCGCCGGGAAGTACGACGATCCGTCCATGTACTGCGGGACGAGAGCGCGCAGCGATGGGTCGGCGCCGATCAGGCTGTTCCAGTCGTACCACTCGTACGGGCGCGTCCCCCGTTCGGCCGGCGCGTGGATCTTGGTCCAGGTGATCAATCGCTGGAAGAGAGGGAAACGCCTGAACATGCCGCCGGGGCCTTCATCGCTGGAGATGATCGCGGCTTGCACGCCGGCCTGCGCCAGTGAATAGCCCGTCTGCAGCCCGCCCGGCCCGCTGCCGAGGATGACGACCGGGTATTCACCCGGCGCGCAGGTGCCGCCGTTCAGCTCCGCCACTGGTTCGATCCGCGGAGCCGGCGCGCCAGCGCTTGGAGCATGCGGAACATGACCGGAGGATGCGCGAGAAGGAACTCCTGGAGCTGGGGACCGGCCAGCACGATGCAATGCAGAGCGCCGGTCGAGACGACATCGGCGACGGGCGACTCGCCGAGCAGCAGTGAGATGTCCCCGAAGAAGTCGCCGCGCGAGAGCTGCGCGATCTGCGTGCCGTCGCGGTTGACGACGGCCTCACCGTCGATGATCACGTAGAAGCCGGAGCCGGTGAACCCTTGCCGGAGGATGCGCTGGCCGGCCGGGAACCACTCCTCTTCGAACGTGTGCGCGACCTCCTCGAGCTCGGGCTGCGACAGGTCCGCGAAGAGCGAGAGGCCGCCGATGACGTTGAGCACTTGGTCCGTATCGGGCAACGCGTGTCCTCCTCGGTCTGATCGGTCGTGGAGCCGCCGTAGCCTATACCCGCGTCCCGCCGAGTCGCGCGGCCGCGCGGGCTCGTGCGAAACTGCGCGCCGTGTCCGACGCAGAACGTCTCGAAAGGCTTCGCTCCGTCTCGCTGTTCGCCGAGATCGGCGACGACGGCCTGCAGAAGATCCTCGATTGTGCGAATGAGTTCGACGCGCCGGCCGGGCAGGTGCTCGCGGAGTTCCGGATGCCCGGTGCCGGCCTGTTCGTGATCGAAGAAGGCACCGTCGTCGTCGAGGTGCCGGGCCACCCGATCGAGCTCGGTCCCGGCGAGTCCTTCGGAGAGCTGTCGCTCCTCACCGACCACCAACGCGCCGCGCGCGTCCGCGCGAAGACGCCGATCCGCTGTCTGGCGATCTCGCGTCACGACTTCCAGCCGATCCTCGACTCGGAGCCCCACCTCGCGATCACGATGCTCAGAGCTCTGGCCAAGCGCCTGGTCGAGTTCACGGCGCACTGACGGTCGTGGGTCTCCTCCTTCAGCAGGCAGCCCAGATCGCGCGGAAGGAACGCTCGTCGGTTGAGGTCGTGACCGCGGCGATCGAAGCGGCAGAGAAGCTCCAGCCGACCCTCAACGCATTCACGGGGATCTACGGGGATGAGGCACTCGCCGCTGCGCGAGAGGCGGATGGCGCGCCCGACGAGGACCGAGGCCCTTTGCACGGGGTCCCCGTCGCGGTGAAGGATCTCTACGACGTCTCCGGGCACGTGTCGAGCGGCTGCTCGCGCGCCTATCTCGACGCGCAACCCGCTGCCGAGGATTCGCCGCACGTCGCCGCCTTGCGAAGGGACGGTGCGATCGTCATCGGGAAGACGAACATGCACGAGCTGGCGTTCGGCGGCACCACATCGGTCTCGTGCTACGGCCCCGCCAACAACCCTTGGGATCCCGCGCGTATGACCGGCGGTTCGAGCGGCGGATCGGGCGGAGCGGTCGGTGCGCGCATCGTCGGAGCGGCGCTGGCGAGCGACACCGGCGGCTCGATCCGGATGCCGTCGTCGTTCTGCGGCGCGACCGGCCTCAAGACGACGTGGGCGCGCTTGCCCCTGCACGGGATGATGCCGATGTCGCCGTCGCTCGACACCGCCGGCGTGATCGCGACCGACGTCGCCGACGCGCGAGCGATCTTCGCGTCCCTCGAGCGGCGGCTCCCATCCGCGAAGACCGCCGGCCGCTACCGCATCGGCATCGCGCGAGATCCGTTCCTGGACGCCGTCGACCCCGAGGTCGCAGCAGCTCTCGATCGAGCGGCCTCGGATCTCACGGGTGTCGGCGAGATCCGCGACGTTCCCGTTCCGTGGATCGAGGCCACGCACAACGCGTGGCTCTACGTCGCCCTCGCGGAGTTCGCGCGTGAGTACCGCGCGCTCGTAGAACGTCAGGAGGATCTCGATCCATCCATCGCAGTCATCCTCAACGCGGGTCTCGCCGTGACCGCCGAGGACGAGCGCGCTTCATGGGATGCTTTCGCGGCTGCGCGCGCGGCGTTCGCGGAAACGATGGGCGACCTCGACGCGCTTCTGCTCGCCGCCACGCCGCATCCGGCGCCACGGCATGAGGATCAGATGGTCGCCGTCACCGGAACGGAGTTGCCCGTTCACCTCGGTGGTGTGGCCCGCTTCGCCGAACCGATCAACGTGATCGCGGCACCGGCCGTCGTCATGCCGTCGGGTTTCAGCTCGAGTGGCCTGCCGCTCGGCATCCAGCTCGTCGGACGGCGAGGGTCGGAGGAACTCCTGCTCGATCTCGGCGAGGCGTATCAGCGCGCCACGGACTGGCACTCGCGGCTCCCGGCGCTGCACGCTTAGCTCGCGAGCGCTCGGCGTCCACCCACCGCGAGCGCCGATGCTAGAACCGCGATCAAGACCGGGATCGCCGCGCCGCCTGTGGAACCGGTCGAGCCGTCCCGCGAGGCCATCGGCGCGGCCGCCCTCGTGTCCGTCACGGCGCGGCCTTCGAGCGCGCAGAAGGTCTGGTTCGAGTATTCCAGCGTCGTCTCGTAGCCCGACGCCGTGACGGAGAGTTTCAGCGCGATCTCGGCCGGTTGATCAGCAGGCGCCGGTTCGGGCTGCGGCTCGATGGTGCCCGGCGCGGGCACGGGCTCGACCGTCGCCGGCAGCGGTTCCGGAGTCGCGGTTCCCGGCTCGGGCTCGACGACCGTGGGCGTGCCGCTCCCGCTCGAACCCGGCTCGCCTCCGCCGGCCGCTCCCGGCTCGCTCGAAGCGGGGAGGTCGCTCGCGGTCGCCGGTTGAGACGAGACGGTTCCGTCAGACGAGACCGCGGTGTCCGGAGGAACGTTGCCTTGATCCTCGACGGGCGCCGGCAGGATGCTCACGCCCTCGCATCCCTTCTGCCGCGGCGCGCCGTCGTCGATGACGAGCGTCAGCGGCGAAGCACTGCGCGCGGACTCGCGCGGGTCGATGTCGGCCCACGCCAGATCGTCGTTCTGTGTCGAGACCTTGTCGCCCGCGATCGTCACCCGCGCACGGAGGCCCGTAGCCGGGTCGCGTCCGTCGTTGCGCAGAACGATCGTGGCGCGGACGGTCTCTCCCGGTTCGGGCACGCCGTCCCCGTCGCCGCCCGAGAAGATGACGTTCTCGAGCGACAGCCGCGGCCCCGGACATGCCACAGGGAAGCTGACCTTGAGGGGAGCCGTTCCGCCGTCGTACGTGATCTCGCCGCCGAAGCCGGCGAAGTCCGTGCAGCCGTCTTTCGCAACGACGACGCCGATGCGGGCTGTGTCGCTCGCGCCGAGTGCGAGGTCGCCGACCGACGCGTCCGCATCGATGATGCGCATCCCTTGCGGCGGCTGCTCGGCGTGCACGTGCACGTTCTTCGCCGCCGCCTCCAAGTTGTTGCGAAGGGTGATGACGACCGTGACGTTCTCGCCGGCCGGCGCGGACTCGACGGTCTTCCCGCCGGCCGAGAGCGCTGTGCCTTCGACCTCGATGGATCCGGCCGCGATCGGCTCGATCCCGGGCTCGGAGCCGGGCGCCGACGTTGGTTTGTCCGGAGGCTGTTCCTGCGCGCGCGCGACTCCTCCGGCCAAGACCAGAAGTGCCGCAGTTACCGCGATGCCCCACTTTGGGGTGGGTGGGTGGAACCCAGGAGTCCGTCGCGCTCTCATGAAACGTCCCTTCGCCCGGTTCGCGTCTCGCAGGCTTGGACGGCGTGAACCCGCGTTCGGTTCCGCTTCAGCGGGTCGCGAACCGCGCCCGGAGCACCTTCTTGTCGAACTTTCCGACGCTCGTCTTCGGGATCTCGTCCAGGAACGCCACCTCGTCGGGGAGCCACCACTTCGCGAACGACGGTTCCAGGTGCGCGATGAGCTCCTCGGTCGTCACCGCTTCGCCGGGCTTCACGACGACGCACGCCAACGGACGCTCAGACCACTTAGCGTCCGGCACCGCGATGACGGCCGCCTCGAGGATCTTCGGATGAGCCATCAATGCGTTCTCGAGCTCGACCGTCGAGATCCACTCGCCGCCCGACTTCACGAGATCCTTCGTGCGGTCGACGAGCTGGATGTAGCCCTCCGGATCGACGACCGCGACGTCGCCGGTGCGCAGCCAGCCGTCCTCCGTCCACGAGGCAGGGGAGCGCGGATCGTTGTAATAGGTGCGCGCGATCCAGGGCCCGCGGACCTGAACCTCACCCATCGCCTTGCCATCCCACGCGCCGGGCAGCCCGTCGTCGCCGACGATGCGGAACTCGAGGCCGGGCACGACGACGCCCTGCATCGCGCGGTACCGCGCGCGGTCGCGATCCGACATCGTTTCGAGTTTCGGCTTGAGCTTCGAAACGGACGCGAGCGGGCCCGTCTCCGTCATGCCCCAGCCCTGGATCAAAGTGATCCCGCGTTTCGCGTACGCCTCGATCAGCGCCAGCGGCACCGCGGCACCGCCGGCGAGGATGCGGTCGATCGACGAGAAGTCGAGGTCTTTGGCTTCGAGTTCCTGGAGGACGCCTATCCAGATCGTGGGCACGGCGGCGGCCATCGTCACGCGTTCCGACACGATCAGCGCCGCGATATCCGCCGGCGTCATAAACGGTCCGGGGAAAACCAGCGTCGCGCCGGTCAGCGCGGCCGCCCAGGGTATGCCCCACGCGTTCGCGTGGAACATCGGCACGACCGGGAGACAGCGATCGCGTTGCGAGATCGCGTTCGTGTCCACCATCCCACTCATCAAGGCGTGCAGCAGCATCGAGCGGTGGGAGTAGACGACGCCTTTCGGATCGCCGGTGGTGCCCGATGTGTAACACATCGCGCATGCGTCGCTCTCGTCGAGTTCCGGCCACGCGAAGTCCGGCGATGACTCCTCGATGAGATCCTCGTACCGCACGACGGGGGAGAGCGTGGTCTCGGGCAGAGGCCCGTCGCCCATCACCACGAAGCGCTTGACCGATCTCAGGTGTGGCGCGACCTTCTCGAAGGCCGGAAGCAGAGAGTCGTCGAGGAAGACGATCGTGTCCTCGGCGTGGTTGGCGATCCATGCCACTTGCTCGGGATGCAATCGGATGTTGAGCATATGCAGCACAGCGCCCATGCACGACACGGCGAGATACAGCTCGAGATGGCGCGAGGAGTTCCAGGCGAACGTCGCCACGCGATCGCCGGGCCGGATCCCCAGGCTGGCCAGCGCGCTGGCCAGACGCCCGGCGCGCTCGCAAACGGCGCCCCACGTCGTCCGCGCGGGGCCATCAGTCGTCTTGGTGACGATCTCGACGTCGGGGAAGAGGCGCCGGGCTCGCTCGTAGGCCATCCGCAGCGTCAGCGGCGTCTCCATCATGAGGCCCTCGAAGCCCATCCCACGTCCTTTCGTCTCGCGGCCGGAAGCATCGTCGCAG
>JBASRP010000382.1:0-4646 GCA_049273905.1 Actinomycetota bacterium | reverse complement strand
ACGTTCACCGAGAACGTGAAGTCGCCACCCGGCTCCGGCAACGACGCCGGCGACCCATCCTTCGTCACCGTGATCCCCGCCGACGCCACATCCGCGATCGTCACCGTCGAGGTATCGGTAGCCGTTGGAGAATGTCCCTCACCATCGCTAGCTGTTGCGGTCACGGTGTCCGTGTGAGTGGAGCTTGGAGTGCCGGAAACCGGAGCAGTGAACGTGCAGGTGTAGTTCCCGCCCGCTGCGATCGACCCACCCGTGTCGCAAAGCGATGTAGTCCATGAGTGACTAGCCGCCGCGGAATCCTTATCGAGGTCCCCGTAGACGGAGTCCATCAACGAGCTGAGAGTGACTGCCTCGACGCTGGTGTTCGTGACGGTGACCTGGAACGAAACCGGCCCGCCCGGCTCGTTTATCGACTCGGAGTCGGTATAAACCGTGTTGCCGTTGGCGTCGTTGCTCTTCAATACGGTGATTGACGGAGGCGCCTCGTTCGTGAACGTGCACGTCACCGTCTCGCCGGCGTCAAGTACGATCGAACTCGGGCTGGTCCCGTCGTCGTCCCCAGTGCACGTTGCCGAGAGCAGATCCCATCCGCTGGGCGCCGAGACCTCGCTGACCGAGTATGTACCCGTCGGCAGAGTGCCGCTGTTGTTGCTCCCCCCGTCCTTCAGCGAGAAGTTCGTCGCTGACCAGCTCGGGTCGAACGTGAAGCTGTCTGTCGTGTTTCCATCTGGCAACGTTTCCTTCTTGACGATGATGGTCCCGGTATTCCGAGTGTTCGTGAACGTGCAGAGCGTGTGTCCCCCGGTGCCCACCGTCACGGAATTGTTCGCACCCGGCGTGATTGACGAGTCTCCGGCGTTGAACGTACCGTCGTCGTTCGCGTCGTTAAAGCACACCAGGCCTGCGGAGTAATCGCCCGTTACCGTCTCCGAAACAAAGTACGTCCCGGTGGCAACGGTTGTCTTCGCGGTTTCACCGTTCGCGCCGTTCGCCGTCCCGGTAGCGACCTCAGAACCGCCCGCCGTCGTGCCGATCTTCAGCGTTGCGTTCCCCGCGCCGCCCGACCAGACCTTCTTGAGCTGGATCGTGCCCTGGTTACGTGAGTTCGTGATCGTGCAGACGATGTCTGAGCCTGCAGGTGTTGGCACCCCCGACAAGGAGGCGCCGATCCCGCTCGCGACGATGGATCCCGATCCGCCGTTGTTCTTACACTCGATGCTTTTCGCGTAGTCGTTGAGGTTCGTGGTCCCCGCGGCGGTCTCACCAACAGTGTGGGTCCCGACCGTTACGACCTGCTTACCGGTCGTGCCGTTGTTTCCGACGTTGCCACCGGTCCCCGTCGTCGCACCGTCGATCTGCAGATTGAACCTGCCGGGGTCAGTCGAGGGATTAGGAGTTACTACCTTCTTTACCTCAAGCCTGCCCGGAGCGTTGTTAAAGGTACAGGTGGCATCGGACGACTGCTGGCCACTGGTCACGGTGGCAGTAGCGGTTGCACCGCTGAATGTGCAGTTACCGCCGTTGACTCCAGAGACGAACCCGTAGGTCCCTTGCGTGAAGTTGACTTGCTCCTCGGTGACTGAGTGCGCGCCGTTAGGAGTTACGTTATTGAAGGTCACTTGCCCGGATGCGTTCGTCAGGAGGCAGTTCGTGGTGCTGCCGTCGAGGCAGAACTTGTACTCGCCAGCGCTTGCGATCTCGCCCGCAGCGAAGGTCCCATCTCCATTCCGGTCGATCTTCTTGGTGATGAAGATCTCGGGAAGCTCGATCACGTCGTTGGCTGGAATGTTGACACTCTTGTTTCCGGGGTCCTTGACGTCCCCCGTCCCGGTGCCGAACGCCACGTGCTGAGACGAACCGCTGCATTCACCAGCATTGCCGGACAGCTTGAGCTGGAAGTATTGACGAACCGACCCAGTACTCGTCCACTGAACACGTAGGACGACAGACCAATCGGTTCCGGACACAGTGGGCCCGCTCTGTTGCGTAATCGTCGGTAGCGTCGTTCCGGAGAGTTGCTCCAAAGGGAAGCCCGCGGGGTTGAGCACGAAGTAGTTGTCAAAGAACAGACACGCAGCCTCTTGCCCGGTGTACTTAAGCTCGATGGTCCCGTCGCAAGGGTTGGCGTTCGTGCAGGGATCCTGCGGGGCAAGGTTGTCGATTTGGATCCGGAAGTTGATCGTGTCCAGTTCCTGATAAGTCGAGATGTTGCCTCCGGTGAACCCACCGAGAACTCCACCCGTCTTCCCCTGACCCTCAGGGTTCGAGACGACAATGCGGGGAGCATCGGTGAACGTCACCGTCGCGACGCGCCCGCTGGATCCAGTCGCCGTAGCGCGGTATTCGGCAACGAAGGTCGACGGAAGCCGGAACGAGGTGGTGAACGCGCCGGAAGAGTCGGCGGTGATCTGAATCGTCGTGCTCCACGTGTTCCCGATGTTGTCGTTGACGAAGACCGAGATCGCCTCGCCGGAATCCCAATTGGTTCCCGACAGCGTCACCGTACCGCCTGGTGGGTAGTCAGCTTTATCACTCGTCAGCGTCGGCCCCGCTGGAGCAGGCGATTCAGACGCGGCTGGCTGAGATGACGGACTCGGTTCTGGTGTCGTGGCTTCGGACGCGGTCGGTGAGGGGTTCGACGACGGCGTCGGATCAGGAGCGACACTCTCCGTCGGGCTCGACGTAGGCGCTGCACTCGGCGGTGGCGTTTCGTTCGCGATCTCCGTCGGCGATGTCGACGGCGACGGTGACTCCGTCGGCGTCGCTTCTTGCGCGAGAACGTTCGGCGCAAGAGATGCGATGACGATGATGACGATCGACATCGCGAGTATCCGAAAAACGCGACGCGAAGTTGATCCCCCGACGTTGAACGACATCTCCGACCTCCGCCTCAACTAGTGAGAGGCGCTGAGATCTCAGGAGTGAGAAGAACCCCCGAGGTGAAGTCGGTTCGCGACTCCACCCCCCCGGTGCATCCCTGATCCTGGCGACGCTCAGTCACCTGTGGCCACAGAACAGGGCAAACGGTATGGCAGCGTCGTTCTTCGGGTCAACGGTTCGTAGTCGTTATTAACTAGTTCTTAAGGGCATTCGACCTTGATTTCGCTTTTTCGAACGAAAGATGAAGCATGTGCACTACCGGATTGCGCGACCGCTCGCTCTGCTCAGTAAGGTCCGTCGCAGCACGAGTCACGCCAGCCGCAGGACGGACAGCGGTAGTGCGCGTGCTCCGGACGCATCTCCTCGCCGCACATCCCGCACGTCGTGGAGAGGTCACACGACGTCGTCGCCGGCTCTTCCACGCGCTCACTTTACGCGCGACACGCGACCGCATAACGCAACGTCGAACCGTTCGATTTAGCGTCGCGCGAACCTTCGCTTTACCTCGCGCGCTCTACGGTGAGCTCGTTCGATTCCCCTCGGAGCGAGTGATGGGCGGTCGTGTACGGAGGCGCTCGATCGGGAGCCGGCACAACCGGTTCCCGGCCGCGACGGACTCGCACCCCGGCGTGGACCATGCGTGCTCGAACAGACCCGGGGGGTCGGCGAAAGCCGGACCCACGTCGAGCACCTCTCCCCTCGACGCTTCCGCCAACACGCCGCCCGTCACGCTCCGCTTATCAGGTTCGCCCTGAGGTCCGCGTGCGCGTTCCCGCCGTCGGCCGTGCACACCTGCCCCTCTGTCGCCGGCGGGACGCCACCGCGGGGAACGCGCGATGAGGCCCGGCGCTAGCATGAGCGCGGCTTCCATCTCTGAGACACGGAGCGGTGCGATGCGTGTGCTCGTCGTCGAAGACGAAACGACGATCGCTCGTCCTTTGCGTCGCGCGCTCGAGCGCGAAGGCTACGAGGTTGCGACCTGCGAGACCGGCCACGCGGCGCTGAAGGTCGCGCGCACCTGGTCGCCGGATCTCATCCTCCTCGATCTGATGCTTCCCGACGTCGACGGCCGCGACGTCGCGCGCGAGATCCGAACCACATCGCAGGTTCCGATCATCATGGTGACGGCGCGCGCGGAAGAGAACGACGCAGTCATCGGTCTCGAGATCGGCGCGGACGACTACGTCACGAAACCGTTCGGCGTGAGCGAGCTGCTCGCACGCATGCGTGCCGTCGCGCGCCGCTCGAAGGACGCGACGGCGCAGACGCCCGTGTTGACGTTCAAGGATCTGCGCCTCGACACGAACACGTACCGGGCGTACCGCGGCGACGACGAGCTCGACCTCACGCACAAAGAGTTCGAGCTTCTCCGCATCCTGATGATCCGGCCCGGCGCGATGGTGCGCCGCGACGAACTGGTGCGCGCTATCTGGGACATACCGGTCTCGGAGAGCGGCAAGACGCTCGACGTCCACGTGAGCGTCTTGCGCAAGAAGCTCGGCGACGACGCGCGGCGGCCTCGGTACATCCAGACCGTGCGCGGGGTCGGCATCCGGCTCGTCGCGGAGTGACCGCGTGAGCTTGCGCCGGCATCTCGTCGTGTCCTTCGTCCTCTTCGCGCTCGCGATGCTCGTCGCGACCCTGATCCCGTTTGGGGTCCTCTCGGCGCACGCGCACCGTTCGTCGTTCGTCGACGAGCAGCTCGACGATGCGGAGCGGGCGGCGGCGAGCCTCGGCGGTCAGCTCCCGTCCCAGCAGGTGGTGGC
>JBASRP010000363.1:0-13532 GCA_049273905.1 Actinomycetota bacterium | reverse complement strand
GCCTCACGGAAGCGACCGCAGGTCGCGGCTCCGGCGCGATCCTGACCTTGGTGGGCCCGCCCGGCGTCGGCAAGACGTCGCTCGGCGAGTCCATCGCGCGCGCGCTCGGGCGCAAGTTCGTGCGCGTGTCGCTCGGCGGCATCCACGACGAGGCTGAGATCCGCGGCCACCGCCGCACCTACGTCGGCGCGCTCCCCGGCCGCATCGTGCGCGCACTGAAAGAAGCCGGCACGAAGAACCCGGTGATGATGCTCGACGAGATCGACAAGGTCGGCGCCGACTGGCGCGGCGACCCGTCGTCGGCGCTGCTCGAGGTGCTCGACCCGGCGCAGAACCACACGTTCCGCGACCACTACCTCGAGGTCGACCTCGACCTCTCCGAGGTCCTCTTCATCACGACCGCGAACGTGGCCGAGACGATCCCCGGCCCGCTGCTCGACCGGATGGAAGTCATCCGCCTCGACGGCTACACCGAAGAAGAGAAAGTGGCGATCGCGCGAGACCACCTCGTGCGGAGACAGCTCGAACGCAACGGCCTGCACCCGGCGGATGAGGTCGCGCTGACCGACGACGCGCTGCGCGTGATCGTCGGCGACTACACGCGCGAGGCGGGCGTGCGGAACCTCGAAAGAGAGATCGGGAAGTTGCTGCGGAAGGTCGCGACGAAGATCGCGTCCGGCGAGCTTGTCGCGCCGGTGACCGTCTCCGATGCGGACGTCCGCACCTACCTCGGCCGGCAGAAGTTCTTCTTCGAGGCGGCCGAGCGCACCTCCGTGCCCGGCGTCGCGACCGGCCTGGCTGTCACCGGATTCGGCGGGGACGTGCTGTTCGTCGAGGCGACCGTCATGGACGGCGAGCCGGGCTTCACGCTGACCGGCCAGCTCGGTGACGTGATGAAGGAGTCGGCACAGATCGCGCTGTCCTACGTGCGGGCGCACGCGGTGTCGCTTGGTCTCGAACCGGCGGCACTGAACCGCCGCTTCCACCTGCACGTGCCGGCCGGCGCCGTGCCGAAGGACGGCCCGTCGGCGGGAACCGCGATGACCACCGCGCTGGTATCGCTGCTGACGCAGCGGCCGGTGAAGCCGATCGTCGGGATGACCGGCGAGGTCACGCTGCAGGGCAAGGTGCTGCCCATCGGCGGAGTGAAGCAGAAGGTGCTCGCGGCGCACCGCGCCGGCCTTCGCGAGGTGATCCTGCCGAAACGCAACGAAGGCGACCTCGACGACGTCCCCGCGCAGGTGCGCGAAGAGATGACGTTCCACCTGGCCGAGTCGATCGACGACGTGCTGACCCACGCCCTCGAACCGGCCGGCACCGACGAAGCCGCCGCCTAACCAGACGCCATCCCGAGAGTGTCAGACATGTCTGACACTTTTCCGACGCCTCCTACCAGATGACGTCGATGGGATAGCGGCGCAGCTCCTTGTCGCGCGTCACGAATGCCACTCGCTCGTGATCGGCTTGGGCGATCAGCATCCGGTCGAACGGATCGCGATGGAGCGGCGGAAGATCGATCAGCGCCGCGACGTGCGACGGCCGGATATCCAGCCACCGGAACCCGTCGGTTCGTGAGACCTCGCTCAGGATCGCGTGCGTGTCGGCCGCGATCCGTCCGAGCCCGCGCTTGATCTCGATCTCCCAGGCGGAAACAACGCTGACGAGAACCTCATCCGACAGCAAAGCATCGCGTGCCTTCTTGCTGAGCCGCCGGTCGTCCGTGATCCACCAGAGCAGGACGTGCGTATCGATCAGGACGGCCACAGGTCGGAGATCCACAGATCTTCGGGCAACGGATCGTCGAAGTCCTTACCGATCCGGATCGATCCCTTCAAGCGCCCGGGCGTCCGCGCCTGCTTCGGCGCGATCGGAACGATCCGCGCGACGGGGTGACCGGCTCGAGCGATCACAACCTCCTCGCCTGCTTCCACGCGCTGGAGCAGACGTGAGAGGTGCGTCTTCGCCTCGTGAACGCTGACGGGATCCATGAAACCTAGGATACGGTCGCTATCCGAGCTTAGTCAAGAATATGACTAACCCGCCGAGAAGCTCAGGCGGGACTAGCCGTCGTGCCGGGCGGCGGCACCGCCGGAATCGCCGGCGACGTCGCGCCCTCCCACGCGTTGTTCAGGTGGCTCTGCACGTAGGTGGTATTCGCCGGCGCGAAGACCAGCAGGATCACGATGGTGAGCGCAGGTTCCACCGTCTGCTGAACACCGAAGCGCTGTTCCAGCTCGCGCACGTGCTTCGCCGTGTTCCACATCGCGAGGAACGGCGGAACGATGATGATCCAGCCGAAGATCATCGCCATCAGCGACCGCATCGGGCTGATGGTGTCGTCGTTCAAGGCGCTGCGGAGCTCCTTGTTGATCTTGTAGTACCAGACGAAGAAATAGATCCCGAGCGTGATGATGTCGAGCCCGAGAACACCCAGCGGGCTTCGCTTCAGGTACTGCTTGCCCTCGACCGTGACGGTCTCGGCCATGACGCCCTCCTCGCCTCGGGGGTTTCGCACCCCTCGAGGCGAGTATGTGCTTCTGTCCGACCGATGTCACCCCACGAATTGCTAAAGGGCGCCTATCCCCAGAGCAACGCTCGCAGGATCCGTCGATGCACCCACAGGCGGCGATGATTGCGGCTCCGCTTCGCGCGGACCGGCGCCACGGCCTCGTCGCCCTTCCGCCACGACAACCCGAACCCACCACCGTTCTCCTTCGCGCGGTACATCGCCTCATCGGCGCGTCCGAGAAGCGCTCCGGCTTCGTCTCCGTGGAGCGGATAGACGGCGATCCCTATGCTGAGACCGACCTTGAGCGAGCGCTCGCCTATCTCGACCGGCGGCTCGAACGCGCGCAGGATGCGTTGCGCCGCACGAACCGCACCCTCGGTACCGGTCTCGGGAAGGAGTGCCACGAACTCGTCCCCACCGATACGCGCCGGCGTGTCTTGCCCACGAAGCGCCACACGAAGCCTCAGCGCAACGTGTCGCAGGACCTCGTCGCCCACCTGATGGCCCTCGACGTCGTTGATCACCTTGAAGCGATCGAGATCCATCAGCAGAACACCGCACGGCGCTCCTTTACGACGCGCGGATCGCAGCGCCGTCTGCAGCCGATCGTCGAACAACGTCCGGTTCGGAAGCCCGGTGAGCGCGTCTTGAAGCGCCTGCCGCTTGAGCTCGGCGGTTCGCACGGTGAGGCGCTCGTAGCGTTCATTGCTCGCGAGGAGCTCCGACTCGGCGCACTTCTCCGCGCTGATGTCCGTACCGAGACCCCACAGCTCGGCCGTGCCTGATCCATCGTCCACGAGCCGGAGAGCGTCGCGCAGCCAGATCGTTGATCCATCCGCGCCGGTGACCCGGAACTCGACATCGCGATCGCGCCGATCGGCAGCGACGGCACGCATGCACCGAACGACGGCGTCGCGATCCTCCGCGTCGATCACGCGGCCCCAGCGCTCGGGTCCGCCGAGCCACTCCGAGATCTCGTGTCCGGTCAGGTCGATGACGCCTTTGGTCACGAATGTGATCTCGAGGCTGACGGGATCCACCTGCCACATGAACGCTCCCATGAGGTCGGTCAGACCGAGGATCGGGTGGTCGTCCCGCGGAGCGGCGCGCTTGGATCCTCCGTTCGATGTTGGGGCAATCGACGGGGTGTTGCCGCTTCGCGCAATAGCTCCCATTTTTTCCGTCCTTCTCACGACATCGAAAGACTGGATCGGAGCTTTAAGCAAAAGAGTTGCCGTCACCGGCAACCCGTTTAGAGAACCTTCTGAGCTTCGCGGACCCTCGTTGACGAGGTGCCTGCCATGGCAGGCATGGCAGGCATGTCAGGCACCATGTTGAAGACCGGTCGGGCGGCCGCAGCTACCTCGGAATGTTCAGATAGAAGCCCCCCGAAAGCTTGTCGATCGTCACCGGGTGCTGCGTGTTGTTCGTCTGGGCAACGACATACGGGCGCGCGAACTTGGCGGCTTCCTCGACGGCGATCAACTTGTCGCCGTTGTAGTCGCCCCTCTTTAGATACAAGCCGAGGTGGATCAGGTAGTAGCCGAACGCCGAGTGCTTCAACGACGGCACGTCGTACGAGTACTCGCTCACCGTCGAAGAGAACGTCAGCACGCGGCCGGTCTTGACCATCCCGTAGTCGCTGAAGCCGGCGGACCGGCACGTCGAGATGTCGATCCACATCTTCGACGCGCGCACGCGGCCCATCTCCCTGCCGAGATTGCCGTCAAGGATGTACCGGTTGTCCGCGCCCCAGATCATGACGTCGCGCGTTTCGCTGTCGCCGTCGGACGTCGTTCGTGTGTACTTCTCGTGCCCGGCGTAATGGAACACCACGGTCGACGCGGTCGTCGTCTTCAAGTACAGCCAGCGGATCGCCTCGATGATGTGCCCGGCGGTCGCGCGACGGTCCGTCAGCAGCAGGATGTGATCGGACCGCCACCCCATGTTCAGCAGCACCGTGCGCAGCTCCACCGCGTCGGGCTTCGAGCCGACCAGATCGCCCGTCGGGTAGGCGTAGTCGTTGATCCCTATAAGGAGTGCCCACCGCTTCGTCGCCTGGTTGGTGCTGTACTCGCGCGCGGCTGCTTGCGCCGGATAGGTGGACTTGATCCACGAGCTCAGCGTGATCGCCGAGCGATCGGCCGAGGAGATGTCGAGCGGAGCGGAGGCGCTCGCCGCGCCGAAGGCAAGCGTCAGAGCCACTATGAATCGCATCGTCGCGCGCATCTCCCACCGAGAGAGCGTACGGGCGGGGCGTGCGGCAACCCATCCCCCGTAGTGCCTAAATCACGTCGGCAAACCTATGGAGCGAGGGTGTCCCGCTTGGCCGGCTCGGCAGGCAGGATTTTCGCCCTGAACGCCGATTCTGTGCAGGAATAACGCAACACGAGGCTTTTTCCCGTTCCATGTTCGTTTAGACGGTTTCTCCGTGGGTAGCCCTTCTGACGGTTGGTGCGTGTCCTCGGACGTCTGCGTAGAAGGAGGGCTCTTTCTTGACTCGAAAAGCACTGATCCTGATGGTCGTGCTCAGCACGTTCGTCTTCTTCGCCGCCGGCATCGGTGTCGGTCAGGCGAAGCCGGGCGAACCGTGTCCGCCTCCGAACGGCGGTCCGGTATGCATCAACGGGATCCACATCCCGCCGGGTCTCGCGAAAGCGTGCATGAACCCGAAGGTCCAGCAGCACAACAAGAACTGCCCGCAGGAATCACCGCCTCCGCAGGAAGAAGTCTGTGGAACGGATGCAGGTGAAACCCCCGCAGATGGTCCCGTCTCTGGGATCGTTGAGCAGATCGCCGCAGGCGTACGCGATGGAGGAGGCGCCCCACTTGCCGACCTCCTCGACGCGGTTGCCTGTCAGCTTCTGGCTCCGTTAGGGCTATAACGGCAGACGACCGAAGGGCGCGCACCAACCGGCCACCCTTCCCCGGAGAGATGTTGACGCAGCATCGAGGTAGCACCCTCTTCGCCATCGGCCTCGTTCTGAGCGTGGCTCTCGCCGCGTGCGGAGGCCGCGCCGGCAACCCCGGCGCATCGACGCCCGACGCTGCGGTTCGCAGCGCCTTCGGGCCCGGCCCCGCGGGCAGCACGTCCCGATCCGCCGCCTCGCCGGGCTCGCAAGCATCCAACGTGGCAACGCCCACACCGCGCGGCGATCCCAAAGCGGGCTCCGCTTCGCTGCAAGAGCCCGGAGCCGACGCGCTCAAGTTCGGGAACGCCCCGCCGTACGCCGAGATCACAGCGGCCGCGATCCGCGGCGCGAGCCGTTCCGTCACGTTCCGGCTGACGGTCGCCGCGAACCTCCCCGACCGCACCGCGGACGCGCAAACCACTATGAAGGCCGGCTTCCGCGTGAAGGTCGGCGAGAGCCCCTACGTCCTGACCGCGAGCCTGTCGTCCACCGGCTGGTCGTCGTCCGCGACGAAGGACGGGAAACGCGTCACGTACGCCGGCACCATGACGCCGAGGGGCGCAACGCTGACCTTCGTCGTCCCTTGGACGTTCTTCGGCGGCGCGGCGACGTTCACGTGGACCGGATTCTCCGCGTGGGATCAGACGACCGCGACGACGCGCTTCTACTCCGTGGACATCATCCCGAACGCGGGCGAGGCACCCTACCCACAGGCCTGAGCTTCGCGAGCGTCTCGTCGATCCACGCCAGCTCGCTGCGGTAGTAGTGGATCCCCGCCGACAAGGTCATCGCCGGATACGGGTTGTCGCCCGACTCGAGGATCGGCAGGAACTGCTCGTAGTCGCGCAGCATCCCTTCTGATTCCTCGCGACGCCGCTCGAGCATCTCGCGCAGACCTGCGTCGTCACCAGCCTGCGCAGCGAAGAAGACCTTGACGAGCACCTCGCTGTAGAGCTGGTCCTCGGCCTCCGGCGCACGCAGCCACGCGAGCACGGCCTTTCGCCCTTTCGGCGTCAGTGCGAGGATCCGCTTCCGCCGCCCGCCCGGCACGTCCTTCTCCTTCACGTAGCCGTCGCGGACCAGCCGGCTCGCCTGTTGGTACACCTGGCTGTGCGCGGCCGAGTAGAAGTGGCTGATCGAGCCCTCCATCGCCTTCTTGATCTCGTACGGCGACATCGGGGCGAGCAGAAGCATCGCCAGGAACGGGTAGTCCCTGCTGGGCAGCTCCGGATCAGGTCTTGACATAGTCCAACCTGGATTATAGCCTGACCGCATCGATAGTCCAGGATGGACTAGGGGAGGCAAGCACGATGCCGATGACCGCGCACGAGATCCGCACCACCGAAGGCTGGGTCCCGAACGACGCCACGAACCGCATCTTCGGCCGCGTCGATCAGTCCGCGTTCGTGATGGACGTCGACTGGGAGAAGGAGATCCAGCGTTTCGCTCCCCTCCCCGAGATCCCGAACTACGTCCGTTCCTCGATCCACGGCCTCGAGGGCGGCTACGGCGCACCCTTCTCGGCCGCAACCTGGGACGCCGTCGTGAAGGAGATCTTCACCGAGTACATCGGCGACGAGCAAGAGTACCGCGAATCGCTGGCCGGGTTGGTCACGTCGGCGCCGGGCACCGTTCTCGACGTTGCGTGCGGCACCGGAGAGAGCACGCTCGCGTGGCACCGCCGTTTCCCCGAGGCCGACATCATCGGCGTCGACGTCTCGCCGTACATGCTCGTCGTCGCCGAGCGCAAGACGCGCGAGTTCGACAACGTAGCGGTGCGCTGCGCCAACGCCGAGCAGCTCCCGTTCGAGGACGACAGCTTCGACGCCGTCACCGCGAGCCTGCTCTTCCACGAGCTGCCGGCCGACGTGTCTCCGCGCGTCCTCGCCGAGATGCACCGCGTCGTGCGGCCCGGCGGACAGATCGCGGTCGTCGAGCCGTACCGCGTCGGCGCCCCGGTCCTGAAGCCGATCCCGTTCCCCGAGCCGTACCTGCGGGACTTCCTTCAGACCGACTGGGACGAGGCCTTCCGCAACGCCGGCTTCACCGACGTCAAGGTCGTCGAGCACGAGAACGGCTGGATGCGGACCGCTCGCGCGGACTAATGCTTGGCGCCGCCGAGCGGCGGCAGGTTGATCTTGGTCGAGGAAGTCGGCTGCGGGGCCGGGTCCCCAGCCGTCTTGGTGGGAGACGGCGTACTCATCTCCCCGGCCCCGCGGCCACGACTGAGCGTCCCCGAGGCGGCGTCGGCGACGTCTCTCGCCTTGTCGATCGTGTGGATCAGGCGCTCGACGCGATCACTCAACGATGGCGAAACGTATGAGCTCAGGCCGGCCAGCAGTCGCTGGAGCCGATCGAGCGTCGCGGTCACTTCCGCCTGGCTCACGTCCTTCCACGAGATGCGCGTGAGCGCTTCCTCGACCTTGTCCACGACGCCCTCGACTTCACTCTCGGGAACGTGCGCCAGCTCGACAACGGCCGCGTCGAGACGCGCCGCCGAATCGGCGGAGCTCGCGGTCTTGCCGACCGGCACCATGGAACCGGCGACGAGGAGCAGCACGGCCGCGGCGCCGAGGATCATCTGCATCGCGCGACGAGACACCGTGGAACGCTTGCGCTGGATCCGTCGCCTGGCGCGCGCGCCGGACCGGCGTTCGGCGTCGGCGGCCGTCCACCCCAACGCGTACCCGCCGCCGTTGGCTTTCGCTTGGTACATCGCCGCGTCGGCGTGCGCGAGAAGGCTCGCCGCGTCCTCGCCGTTGTCGGGGTAGTTGGCGATGCCGACGCTCACGCCGACCCGGAACGTCTCGCCCTGGAACTCGATGGGCTCGTCGAACGCGTGAACGATCCGTTGCGCCGTGCGCACCGCGCCCTCGGTGTCGGTGTTCGGAAGGAGGCCGGCGAACTCGTCGCCGCCGAGCCGGGCCGGCGTGTCCTGCGCGCGCAGCGCGATCCGCAGCCGCAACGCGACATGCTTGAGAACGGCGTCGCCGGCTTGGTGGCCCTTCGTGTCGTTGATCTCTTTGAAGTGGTCGAGGTCCAGCATCAGAACCGTCAGCGGATCGCGCGACCGCGCGGCGGTTCGCAACGCGGTCTCGAAACGGTCGTCGAACAAGGTGCGGTTCGGAAGCCCGGTCAGCGGATCCTCGAGCGCCTGCTTCTGCAGTCCGACGGCGCGCGCCTCGAGCGCGCGGTAGCGTTCGTCGCCGATCCGCGCTTCCGCCTCGGCGACCTTGTCCGCGGTGATGTCGTTCGACACCCCCCAGAGCTCGTGCCCGCCGGAGGGGTCGGGGATGCGCCGCGCTTGGTGACGGAGCCACACGGTTCGCCCGTCGGTGGATCGCATCCGGCACTCGATCTGGCGATCGTGCCCATCCTCGGCCACAGCGCGAAGACACGCGACGACCTCGTCGCGGTCCTCGACGTCGATCAACTCACTCCACTGCTCGAGCGCACCGATCCACGCCGACGTCTCATGACCGGTCAGGTCCTTGACTCCTTTTGTCATGAACAGGATCTCGAGCGTGTCCGCGTCCGCCTGCCACATGAAGGCGCCGAGGAACTCCGCGATGCTCCGCAGGGCTTCCTCGTTCTCGCGCTGTTTGGCGGTTCGAGGGCGGCGGCGACCAATCGAGCCCGCGGCTCGATCCCTGGTCGTTCGCGCGGTGGCAGTCATTCCATTGCCTCTAGTAGTCACCTCGAACGTCTGGTTCGCCCCTTGAGTTAAGAATCTCCAATAACGACGTTGAGCGGACTTTCAGCGAATTTCCGGGAGGAGGAAAGGGGCGGGCCGGTCAAGCGAGGCCACGCGGCGCGTCCGGCAGGGGTCGAGTCGCGCCCGGCGAATCAATCGGGTGGCGGCCCGAAATCTGGGGTTAATAGATGTTGAAGCGTGTTTTGACGGTTGCGCTGCTGCTCACCACCATGCAGCCGGCGCCCGCGGCGGTTCCGATCCCGAAGCCCGTCCCGCGTGCGGTGTGTGGGCCCGGCTCGATCCCCGAGCCCCGCACGCAAGCGCAAGGCCGCGTCACCGCGGCGGACCTCGCGCGCGGCAGAGGCTTCCGGTGCAACCTCGTGATGATCGGACACGAGGGGACGTACGCGGGATTTCGTGCTCACCGTTACATCGACCAGGCCGGGCATGAGTGCGCGTTCTACGACACGACACCGTACTTACAGACCCGCCCGAACAAGGCGTTCCTCAACTCCGACCTCCTGGGCGTGCACGTCCTCGACATGACCAACCCCCGGCATCCGCTGCGCACCGACGACCTGAAGACGCCCGCGATGGCGATGCCGCACGAGTCGCTCAGCATCCATCACGCGAGCGGACTGATGGGCGCAGACATGGGGAACCTGGCGACGATGCCGGGGTTCGTCGACTTCTACGACGTCTCCAAGGACTGCCGTCACCCGGCGATGATGTCGAGCACGTTCCTCGGCGTGCTCGGCCACGAAGGCAGCTTCTCACCCGACGGCAAGACCTTCTGGGTCAGCGCCGGTGCCGGCGCTTACGCCGAACACGACGTTGGCACGCTCACGGCGATCGACGTCTCCAACCCCCGGGTGCCGCGGATCCTGTGGACCTCTTTGAAGTACACCGTCCACGGGCTGAACCTCAGCGCGGACGGAAACACGTTGTACTACGCCGACCTCGGGCCGGACCGCGGGCTGACCATCCTCGATGTGTCCGAGATCCAGGCGCGGAAGCCGCTCCCCAAGGTGCGCCGGATCAGTCACATCACCTGGCCGACATCGAGCCTCCCGCAAACGCCGATCCCGGTGACGATCAAGCGTCATCCGTATCTGGTCGAGGTCGACGAGTTCACCCACGACACCATCGCGAACTTCTTTTCGAACAAGTCGATGACGCGGCCCGATGACATGGTCGGGGCCGCGCGCATCATCGACATCAAGAACCCCGCGGCGCCGCGCGTCGTTTCCGACATACGTCTGCAGGTCCACCAACCCGCAGCGCGCACCGGCGCGCAGAGCGCCGACCCCGGCGCGGACACCGCGACGAGCTACACGGCGCACTACTGCGCGGTGCCGCGATCGCGCGATCCGGCGATCGTGGCCTGCGGGTTCAACCTGTCGGGTCTGCGCGTGTTCGACATCCGCGATCCCTTCCACCCGAAGGAGATCGCGTACTTCAACCCGCCCACGACGACGGGCGTTCCCTACCAAGCGATGTCGGCGCCCGCGTTCGTGCCCGAACGCAACGAGATCTGGTACACGGACGCGAACTACGGCTTTTACGTCCTGCGCGTGACGAATGGGGTCTGGCGCCGCTAGACGGCAGCGCCTATCCCTTCAGTGACGCCTTCTTAGACTCTTCCATCCGCGCGCCGAGCTCTTCCAGTTCGCGGTCGTCGAGGAGGGAGCGCGCCTTCTTGAACATGTCGCCTTCCTCTTCCTCCATGTGGTGCTCGATGTTCTCCTTGATGACGTTGAACTTGGCGCCCCAGTGTTCGTCGTCGACGGGAACGTCCTCGAGCTCGGCCAGAAGGACGTCGGCCGCGTGGTGCTCCTCGAAGCCCTCGAGGACGATCTCCTTCGCCTTCGGGTGCTCGAGCAGAGCGGGGTAGAAGATCTCTTCCTCCATCCGCTCGTGCGCCTTGATCTCGCTCTCGAACTTCGCGAACTGCTCGTCGCGCGTCTTCACGGCACGCTCGGTGGTCTCGTGGATCTCTTTCATGAGCTTCTTGAACCGGTCATGGTCCTGCTTGATCAGTTTGAGCGCGTCCACCGCACCCTCCTTTCGCCCGATAGAGGGTTCCTACCCAGGACGGCGACTACAGATACCGCGGATGGATGCGCGTCGGGACGAGCTCGAACCAGGTGTTGCCCGGGGCGAAGATCATCGGACGTCCGAACCCGTCGGTGAACCGCGTGGGACTCCGCAGATTCGCGCGCGACCACCGTCCCGTGACGCGCACGCCGTTGCGATAGAGCACGACGGGGCCGGAGCCGACGAGACCCAGTTGTGGAGTGCCTTTGCGCGCCGCGGCGCGATTCTTGCTGCTGGTCCGGACGATCATGATCACCACGTTGCTCGCGGAGATCTGCCGGCCGCCGACGAGGCGATGGCTCCGCCCGCCCGTCCAACGGAGGTACTTCCGGTACCGGCCGGCGTAACGCCAGTCCGCGGTGTAAGCGCCGCCGAAAGGAACGATGACGCGCCGTCCCGCCGGGAACGCTCGCGGGATCGGGGTGGGCGACGGCGTCGCGCTTGATGCGGCCACCGGCAACGGCGGTGGCGGCACGAGCGCGCCGAAGGTGAAGAGTTTCGGAGCCGGCCCCGGGCGGCGCGACCGGGCGGCTCGCCACAGACCGCCGGTCGACGTGAAGAGGTTGTGCGGCGCGACCCAGCGGCTGTTGTCGCGGCGATAGAGGCCGCCGAACGCGCCGTGCGGCATCGAGATGATCAGCTTGTTGCGCACGGCGACGCGCACGGCGCGAAGCACGTACGTCGCTGCGCCGGAGAACGCGAGCAACGGCCGGTTGAACTGCGCGAGAACGTCGAGGTCGGTCAGCCGCGCGCTGCGCACCGGCCCGATCTTGTCGGCGTCGCGCGAGTGGAACACGGCGATGAATCGTGTGATGCCGCCCTCGACGGGCTCCTCGTACACGATGTCCGCGCGATCGAGGTTCACCTGCGGCCGCGCGTCGCTGTGGTTGTCGATCTTGATCGCGAGCGCCGGCCGCTTCAGGATCGCCGCGGTCGTGCGCAGCCCCGTCAACGGCGCGATGGGGGGAGGCGCCGGCGGCACGGGCGTGGATGCAGAGATCGACGGCGATGGGGAGGTCTTGTCCTTCGCCGACGGTGTCGAGTCGGTGCACGCGCCGAGGAGCAACCCGAGCGCGAGCACGAGTGCGAGCAAGCGAAGCTGCTTCACGATCATGTCCCCCAGAGTGGTCGGGCCAACGGCGCGGGATGCTAGCGCACGGAGACGGGCGGCGCAGACGTCGGCCTCTCCCGAAACGCGCAGCAGAAAGCCGTCGAAGCGGCAGTTCCGCAATGGCCTGAGTCCTGGGTCCTCCCTGTACATTTGTCGCAACCGTGCAAGCGACGACCGAGGCAGAGGGCACCGTCCAAGACACTCCGGCCGCTTCCCCGCGGAGGTGGCCGTTCTGGCTCGCCCTCATCGCGGCCGTCGCGCTCGCCGCGGTCGACCTGGCGTGGACCTACTGGCAGCTCGGCGGCGACCGCGCCACGCAATACTGGAGCGACCTCATCGCGGTCCCCGTTCCGGCGGCCACCGCGGTCTGCTGCTGGATCGCCGCCAGGCGCCGCGAGGGACGATCTCGCCGCGCGTGGATCCTCCTCGGTCTCGCCGCGATGTCGTGGGCGATCGGCGAGGCGGTCTGGTCGTACTACGAGCTCGCGCGCAACGTCGACGTTCCGTTCCCCGGCTTCGCGGACATCGGCTTCCTCGGACTGATCCCATTCGCCGTCGCGGGACTCCTGACGCTCCCACCGGTCCCGCGCAGCTTCACAGCGCAAGGCCGCACACTCCTGGACGGCCTGATCATCACCGGCTCCATATTCTTCGTCGGCTGGCGCACCGTGATCGGCCCTACCTACCACGAGGGCGCCGGCACCACACTGGAGAAGGTCGTCGGGCTCGCGTATCCGATCGGCGACGTCGTGCTGCTGTCGATGGCCTTGTTCATCGCACTGCGCGTCGCGCGCCGGCATCGCGGCGCGCTCCTCCTGATCGGGCTCGGGCTCGCCGTGCTGGCGGCCGCCGACAGCGGATTCATCTACCAGAACCTCCACGACACCTACGCGTCCGGCAGCCTCATCGATCCGCTCTGGGAGATCGGCTTCCTCGTGATGATGCTCGGCGCGGTCATCGCGATCCCGCAGCGCGAGCTCACCGAAGGCGAACGCGCGCCGGGTTTCTTCAGCTTCGCGCTCCCGTACGCGTGCGTCGTCGCCGTCGTCGTTATGGCGGCGATCTGGCGCCGCAACGAGCCGCTCGAGGCGCCGCTGTTCTGGACGATGCTCGTCGTACTGCTGCTCGTCGTCGTCCGGCAGCTCCTGACGATCTTGGACAACTTCGTCTTGACCCGCACGCTCGAGTCGCGCGTGCGCGAGCTCGTCG
>JBASRP010000362.1:0-4267 GCA_049273905.1 Actinomycetota bacterium | reverse complement strand
GTGTACGACAGGCCGAGCGGCTCCGCGAGCGTCGTCTCCGTGAGGATCGGGAAGGCGTCTGCGAGCGCGTTCACGCCGTTCGGTCCGACGATGGCCGTGTTCGGCTGGTCGGACGCGCCCGGGAACGTGGGGATCGTCGGATAGGACTGCGCCGCCGTCGCGGCCGGCGTCCCGAGGCTAAGAGACCCGTCGTTGAGCGACCGGGCCGTCCCGCTTCGCGCCGGGTCGAGACGCAGCGATTCCCAGCGCGTGCCCGGTATCGGCCAGTCCGCCCCGTCGTAGCGGACGAAGGCGCCGTGGAGATCATCCTCGCGATCGCCGTCGGCCAGCCACAACTTCACGGGCGGCTGCCGGTCGATGCCGTTGTCGACGCCTTTGAGGTAGTGATCGAACCAGGCGGCTCCCTCGGCCTCGCGCAGTCCTTCGGCTCCGGCGGGGATACCGTCGTGCGCGCCGATCACCATGAGGTGCGCGCCGTCACCGCGGAGGGCTTGGTAGGCCTGGAACGCGCCGCGCGACTCGACGTCGAAGAAACCGTCGACCATGAGAACGGGAAGATGGTTGACGTCCCCGCGCATACCGCGCTCTTGCCAGTAGGAGTCGAGCGATTGATGCATCGGCGGGTTGGTCCCCGCGTCAACGAGACCGGCGGCGACGCTCGCAATCGCGGCCGGGTCGCGACGGAGCCGCTCCGGTGTCGCGGCCAGCGCCGGCCCGCCGATGAGTCCCAGCACGCCGAACCCCGGGACCGAGTTGGGGACGCCGCCGGGGAAGAGCAGGTCGCGGTACAGCTCGTGCGTGCCCGACCACATCACTGCCGCTTTCACGCACGGCAATGGGAGGTGCAGCGAGTTGTAGAAGGTGATCGCGCTCGCGGAGAAACCGAAGACGCCGAGCGTCCCGTTGCTCCACGGCTGATGGCACGCCCACTCGAGGACCTCGACCACGTCGGCCTGCGTGCGGTCGCCGAGCGAGTCGAAGCGCCCGTCGCTGTCGCCCGTCCCGCGGATGTGAACCTGGAGATAGTTGTACGCGGACCCCGCGAGGACGGGGCAGCACCCCGGACGATACGGACTGAACTCCACGATCACCGGGCGCGGCTCGAGCGACCCTTCACCGCCGACGAGCGTTTGCAACGAGACGCCGTCGGAGGTGATGAAACGCTCGCTCAGCGTCACCTGCGCTGCGCGCGCGGGTACGCTCGCGAGCATCGCGACGAGAGCGGCGGCCGCCGCCACAGCGGCCGTCAAGCGTTTGCCACGCATCCGACTGCCTCCCAAGCGCCGAAGGAACCGGCGCTCCGCCTGACTACGTGGATTCGGTATCCCGAGCGGAAACCCTGTCCGCGCGCGTGGGGGCGCCGTTGGTGCTCAGTCGGGGAGGTCGAACTGGGGGTTCCAGATGATCTCCCAGAGATGGCCGTCGAGATCGCGGAAGTATCCCGAGTAGATCCCCCAAGGACGCTCGCGAGGCGGTGCGAGGAGTGTCGCTCCGGCGGCCTCGGCCGTTGCGAGGATGGTGTCGACGTCCTCTCTGTTCGGAACGAGGTGGCCGATGCTGAACGCCCCGGATGACGGCGGCGGCGCCGGGATTCCCGCGTCTTTCGCGAGGTCCGGGTAGAGCGAAAGGATGAGTCCGCCCTTCAGCGTGAACATCGCCGCGGCTCCGCCCGCGGCCGTCTCGTCTCCCGGGAACTCCGTCCCGATCACTCCTTCAGACTCCAAGCCGAGCGCGCGATAGAAAGCGAGAGCCCTCTCGACGTCACCGACAAGTAGCGTTATCACGTGGATCCTCGGCTGCATGGATTCCTCCTCTGGTACCGTCCTGAGCGAGGAGACTATGACGCTGTCGGGGTTGATGCAGGAGACGCCGCTCACCCTCCACGGGATCTTCGAGCGGATGCGGACCTTTTACGCGGACGGCGAAGTGGTCTCGCCCGAAGGACGAACCACCTATGGCGCGATCGCCGAACGGATCCTGCGTTTGTGCACCGTCCTAACGGAGCGGTTCGGGATACGGCCCGGCGATCGGGTCGCGACGTACGGTTTCAACTCCGCGCGGCACTTCGAGCTGTACTACGCCGTGCCGCTGATCGGCGCTGTGCTGCACACGGTCAACGTGCGACTGTTCCCCGAGCAGGTCGCGTACATCATCAACCACGCGGGCGACCGTCTTGTCTTCGCCGACGGCGACCTCCTCCCGGCGCTCGCCGAGGTCGCGCCGAAAGCGCCGTCGCTCGAAGCCTTCGTCCGCATGGGGGCTTGTGATGACGCGGGAATCGCCCCCGTCTTCGACCACGACGAGCTTGTCGGCGACGCGCTGCCGGCTGCCTCGCTTCCGGAGGTGCCGGAGAATGCCGCATGCGGCCTCTGCTACACGTCGGGGACGACGGGGATGCCGAAGGGCGTGCTGTCGTCGCATCGCGGGATGTGGCTCCACTCGCTCGCGACGTGCGCCGGCGACGTCATCGGGTTGCGGGAGTCGGATCGCGTTCTCCCGTTCGTACCGATGTTCCACGCGTTCGCGTGGGGCTTCCCGTACTCCGCGCCGTTCACGGGAGCGGAGCTCGTTTTCCACGGGTCGGATACGTCTCCGCAGAACGTCGGACGGCTGCTCCAGGACGAGCGCGTGACCGTGACGGCCGCCGTCCCGACGATCTGGAAGGAGCTGCTTCCGCTCGTGCAGCGCGGCGAGGTCGACCTCTCGTCGCTCCGCGGCATCTTCATCGGCGGGTCCGCGACGCCGCAGCCGCTCATCGAAGCGTACGACGCGCTCGGCCTGCGCATCGTGCAGATCTGGGGCATGACAGAGACGGGACCGCTCGCCTGCGCGTCGCATCCGCGCCGGTCCCACCGCGACGTCGGGCCCGACGCGCTGTTCGAGGTACGCGCGAAGACCGGCACGATCGCCCCCGGGATCGAGATGCGCATCTGCGATCCGCTCGGAGCCATCGTCCCGTGGGACGGAAAGAGCGTCGGCGAGATCGAGGTGCGCGGCCCCTGGATCACCCGCGAGTACTACAACGACGACACGTCGGCCGAGAAGTTCCACGACGGCTGGCTGCGGACGGGCGACATGGCATACGTCGATCCCGACGGGGTCTTCAAGATCGTCGATCGCGCCAAGGACCTCGTGAAGTCGGGAGGGGAGTGGATCTCCTCCGTCGAGATGGAAGGCGCGTTGTTGGGCCACCCGCAGGTGCGCGACGCGGCCGTGATCGGCGTGCGCTCGAAGAAGTGGGACGAGCGTCCGGTTGCCGTGGTCGTCCCGCGCGGCGACGACGCGCCCACGCTCGAGTCCATCCGCGACTTCCTCGCCCCGTTGTTCGCCAAGTGGTGGTTGCCCGACGCCGTCGTCGTGGTCGAAGAGATCCCGAAGACGAGTGTCGGCAAGCTCGACAAGAAAGTGCTGCGCGCGGACCTCGAGCACATGGAACTGCCGTGACCAAGGAGCTCTTCACGGTCCCGGTCTCTGGGGGATCGCTCACGGTCGCCCGCTGGCCCGGGAGCGGTCCCGTCGTCCTCGGCCTGCACGGCGTGACCGCGAATCACATGCTGTTCGGGAAGATCGCCGGCCATCTCGGCGGGGACGTGACGCTCGTCGTCCCGGATCTCCGCGGGCGGGGCGGCTCGTCCGCTCTCGGCGGTCCGTACGGTATGGCCGCGCACGCGGCGGATGCCGCGGCCGTGCTGGACGCGCTGGACGTCGACGCGTGCGTCGTCGCGGGGATCTCGATGGGCGGCTTCGCCTCCGCAACGTTCGCGGAGCTGTACCCGGACCGTGTGTCGTCGCTCGTTCTCATCGACGGCGGGGTTACGCTCGGCATCGAGCCGCCGACGGACGGGAGCGTGGACCTCGACGCGATGATCGAGCAGGTCCTCGGTCCGGCCGTGGCTCGGCTCTCGATGACCTTCGGGTCGAAGGACGCGTACCACGATTTCTGGCGCGCCCACCCGGCGTTCCAGCCGGACGGCGCGTGGCAGCCGGACGTCGAGGAGTACGTCGACTACGACCTAGCTCCCGGCGTCACGCCGCTGCGGTCGCGCGTCTCGGCCGAGGCCGTGCGCGGCGACTCCGCCGACACGCTCGTCCACCCCGACGTCTACAGCGCGTTCGAACGCGTCTCTTGCCCGATCACCTGGATCCGCGCCGAGCGCGGCCTCTTCAACCAGATCCCGCCTCTGTACCCGGACGAGCGCGCGCGCGCGATCCTGTCCGCCAACCCGCACATGAGCGACGTGTTCCTCCCGGGCGTCAACCACTACAC
>JBASRP010000357.1:0-2501 GCA_049273905.1 Actinomycetota bacterium | reverse complement strand
GGGCTGGGCGTGACGCTTGGATATCACCGTCTCTTCACGCATCGCAGCTTCCGCGCGATCAAGCCCCTGCGCGTGATACTCGCGATCGCCGGGTCGATGTCGGTTGAGGGATCAGTCATCGCGTGGGTCTCGACGCACCGCCGCCATCACGCGTACGCCGACGACTTCGGCGACCCGCACTCGCCGCATCTTGCGCGAGCGGGTGGTCTGAAGGGCGTCGCCATGGGCCTCGCGCACGCGCACATGGGGTGGCTGTTCTCGTCCGAGCAGTCGGACCAGAGCGAATGGGCGCCGGATCTTCTCGACGAGCCGGCCATCCGCCGCGTCGACAAGCACTTCGGAACGCTGACGCTCGCGACGTTCCTGCTGCCGGCACTGCTCGGTCTCGCGTTGACCGGGTCGTGGGTCGGAATGGTGACGGCGTTCCTGTGGGCGTCGCTGGTCCGCGTTTTCCTCCTGCACCACGTGACGTGGAGCATCAACTCGATCTGCCATTTCTATGGACGCGAGGCCTACCAGGCGCGCGACGAGAGCAAGAACGTGTGGCCGCTATCGGTCGCGTCGTTCGGCGAGTCGTGGCACAACAACCATCACGCGTTCCCGTGGTCGGCGAGGCTCGGGCTGCGCGCGTGGGAGATCGACCCCGGCTGGTACGTGCTGCGCGCATTGCGTTTGGTGCGTGCGGTGCGGAACGTCAAGGTTCCGACCCGCGCGCAGATGCTGGCGAAGCTCAAAACGCCTGGCCGAGGGGCTAACTCCCTCTAGCAAGTGCCTGCCATGCCTGACATGCCTGCCATGGCAGGCACCTCTTAGAGCCTCATAGAACGACGTCGGCCAGCCGGTCGATCTGACCGAGGTCCGCGACCGTCGGATCGAGGATGAACTCGTCCACGCCGGCGTCCGCGAACTTCTGAACCGATCGGCACGCTGGTTCCGTTCGTCG
The DNA here is from genome assembly GCA_049273905.1 of Actinomycetota bacterium. Classification (GTDB taxonomy): domain Bacteria; phylum Actinomycetota; class AC-67; order AC-67; family AC-67; genus JBASRP01. The sequence continues at coordinate 1,558 of JBASRP010000357.1, read as the reverse complement.
GTGGGGGCGTCACCGGTAGCTCGCAGCAGCTGGTCCCGCTTATGGAAGCGCGGGGGAGACGGTTCGGCTCGCGACCTCTTTGCGCACGACCGGCGCGACCTCGGTTCCGAAGAGCTCAATCGAACGCATGATCTTCTCGTGCGGCATCGTGCCCACGCTGAACTGGATGAGGAAACGCTCGTGGTTGAAGAGCTCGTGCTGGAAGAGGATCTTCTCGATCACCTGCTGCGGCGAGCCGACGAAGTACGCGCCGCGCAACGACGCGCCGGCCTCATACTGCTCCTTCGTCATCGGCGTCCACCCGCGCTCGCGCCCGATGCGGTTCATCGCCGCCGACACCGCGGGGAACGAAACCTCGATCGCTTGCTCGTAGGTGTCCGCGATGAAGCCGTGCGAGTTGATGCTCAGCGCCGGCACCGGGTCGTGACCGGCGCGGCGCGCGGCCTGGCGCTGCATCTCGGCGAACGGCGTGAATCGTTCGGGCATCCCGCCGATGATCGCGAGCGCCATCGGCAGGCCGAGCGTTCCGGCGCGCACGGCCGAGCCCGCGTTGCCGCCGACCGCGACCCATACGGGCAACGGGTTCTGTAGCGCGCGCGGGTACACCGGCAAGTGATTCAGCGGCGGACGGAACTTCCCTTGCCAGGTGACGTACTCGTTCGCGCGGATCTGCAGCAACAGCTCGAGCTTCTCGCCGAACAGATCGTCGTAGTCCTCGAGGTCGAACCCGAAGAGTGGGAACGACTCGATGAACGAGCCGCGTCCGGCCATGATCTCGGCCCGGCCGCCGGACAGAAGATCGACCGTCGCGTACTGCTGGTACACGCGGACGGGATCGTCGGAACTGAGCACCGTGACGGCGCTCGTCAGCCGGATCTTCTGCGTGCGCACAGCCGCGGCGGCCATCACGATCGCCGGCGTCGAGACGGCGAAGTCCTGCCGGTGATGCTCGCCGACGCCGAACACGTCGAGGCCGAGCTGATCGGCCAGCTCGATCTCTTCCATCAGCTCGCGCAGGCGCTGCGCCGGGCCCTCGCCCGCGTGCGCGTCGGAAAGGTTCTGTGGAACGAACGTGTAAAGACCGAGCTCCATGTCTCACCTTTCAAGGTCGCTGCCTTCGCTAACAACGGACGATCGCCGGTCCTCATTCCCCGTCGCAGATCGCGACTCAAACGGGACCTAGTCCCGCATTTACCCCGCGATCCTTCAAGAAATCTTTAGAGACGGTCGAGCACCCGACTGGGAGCCCCGGAGTTCCAGACCCGGGGGTGAGAGGTGGCACAAACCTGGGGTTACGCGCGTGCGCGATCCGAGCACGCCTCTCTTCTCGTCGCGATCGTGGCAGTCCTCGCGGCGGGGATCATCGCCGCCATCCTGATCCCCGTCGTGCCCGGCGGGCGCGCCGCGCAGGAGAACGGCTCGCTTCTCGCGCCGCCGTCGGACGAAGGATTCACCGCAGCGTTCGGCGCGCCCGGTGTTCCGTCGTCGTCGATCGGCGCGGAGGATGCGTCCGCGCAGCCGGAGCAGCCGGCGTCCACTCAGCCGAAGCCGGCGCCGG
>JBASRP010000353.1:0-3438 GCA_049273905.1 Actinomycetota bacterium | reverse complement strand
GTCATCGCGCGCTCGTTCGACGCCGAGTGGGGCGGGTTCGGCGGCGCCCCGAAGTTCCCCCAGCCGATGACGATCGAGTTCCTCTTGCGGATGCACGCGCGGGGCGTTCCCGGCGCGCTGGACGTCGCGCGGCGGACGCTCGACAAGATGGCGCGAGGCGGGATGTTCGATCAGGTCGGCGGAGGATTCCATCGCTACGCGGTCGACCGGGTATGGCTCGTGCCGCACTTCGAGAAGATGCTCTACGACAACGCGCAGCTGTTGCGCGTCTACACGCGCGCGTGGCAGGTAACGAGGTCGGATCTCTACCGCGACACCGCGCGCGCGACGGCCGCGTACCTGGTGCGTGAGATGCGTCATCCCGCGGGCGGATTCTTCTCGTCGCAGGACGCCGACTCCGAGGGTGTCGAGGGCAAGTTCTACGTGTGGTCGTACGACGAGCTGGCCGCGGTCGCCGGCGAGGACGCGCGGGCCGTCGCTGCTTTCTACTCCGCGTCCCCCCAAGGGAACTGGGAAGGGACCAACGTGCTGTGGCGTCCGCGCGACGACGACGTCGTCGCGGTGGAACAGGGTCTGTCGGTCGCCGAACTTCTGGCGGCGGTGGAGCGCGCGCGCGGACCTTTGTTCGAGGTTCGCAGCAAGCGTGTGCCGCCGGCGACCGACGACAAGGTGCTCGCGTCGTGGAACGGCCTCGCGATCACCGCGCTCGCGGAGGCCGGGCGCGTGCTCGGCGACGCGGCGCTGATCGACGCCGCCACTGACGCGGCGCGCTTCGTCCTGACTGAACTGCGCGATGCCTCGGGGCGCCTCCAGCGCTCCTGGCGCGAGGGCCGGACGAGCGGCCCGGCATACCTCGACGACCACGCGCTCCTGGCGTCGGCGTGCCTCGACCTCTACGAGACCACGTTCGACGAAACGTGGTTCGTCGAGGCCTCACGACTGATCGACGACGCGATCCGCCTCTTCGCCGACGACGCCGGCGGTTTCTTCGACACCGGAAGCGATGTTCCCGCGCTCGTCGTGCGGCCGAAGGACTTCTTCGACAACGCGGTCCCCGCCGGGAACTCGGTGATGGCCGAGGTGTTGCTGCGTATGGCGGCGTTCACCGGCAACGAGGCGCTCGAGGCGCGCGCGTTGTCGATCGTCCGCGCGCTCGGGCCCGCGATGGTGCAAGCGCCGACGGGCTTCGGCTATCTGATGAGCGCCCTCGACCTGGCGCTCTCGCGTGCGAAGGAGATCGCGATCTCGACGAACGACACGTCGTCCGCCGAAACGCAGAACCTCACGGCCGCGGTGTGGGGACGCTATCTCCCCAACCGCGTGCTCGCCGTCGGACGCACGGACGGCACCGCCGTTCCGTTGCTGAAGGACCGCCCGACGCGCGACGGGCTGGCGACCGCGTACGTGTGCGAGCGGTTCGTGTGCGGCGCGCCGGTCACGGACCCGGCCGACCTCGCCGCGCAGCTGTCCTGACGGGTCGCGGTTTCGGAACCAACCGATTCGAGCGAATCGCTTTGGGGCGCGCGCCGGATCGTCCCGGTTTGAGCGGGGCGGGCGCGCGAGGAAGCCGAGCAGGCCGCGGAGAAGCGTCACGGCAACGTCCAACCGGGGGGTGCCGTGGCGGATCGATCGCTCGTGGCTCATCTCTTCCGCCGTGCCGCCTTCGGTGCGCGCCCCGCCGAGCTCGACTACTACGGCAGCCGCTCGTACGACACCGCGGTGGCCGACCTTCTGTCCGGCCGCTCCCTCATGGGTCAGACGCCGTCGCTCGACGAGGCGATCGCGCCGGTCAACAGACCTCTCCAGAACCTGCGCGGCCGCGCCGCGCCGGCCGCATTGAACGAGATCCAGACGGCCTGGCTCCGCGGGATGGTTACGACGACCATTCCTCTCGTCGAGCGGATGACGCTCTTCCTTCACGATCACTTCGCGACGGCGTACCGGCCCGGCGACACCGTCGACTCGCCCGAGCTCACCGCCCAGAATGACGTCTTCCGCGCGAACGCGCTCGGCAACTGGCGCACGATCTGCCACGCGATGCTCGACGACGTCGCGCTGTCGTGCTGGCTCGACAACAACATCAACGTCAAAGGCCACCCGAACGAGAACCTCGCGCGCGAGTTCATGGAGCTCTTCACGCTCGGGACGGGCACGTACACCGAGACCGACGTGCGCGAAGCGGCGCGCGCGCTCACCGGGATGACGGTGGGCTTCAACCTCAGCGCGACCGGGTCGCGCAATGCCATGGTCTTCGATGCGAAACGGCACGACGCGGGCGTGAAGACGATCCTCGGCCGCAGTGGGAACTTCCTGCCGCACGACGTCGTCGACATCCTCCTCGCGCAGCCGGCGGCGCCGCTCTTCCTCGCACGCAAGCTCGGCGAAACGTTCGTCGGTCCCGCACCGTCGAGCTCGTTCGTGACGGCGATCGCCGACGTTCTCGTGACGAACGACTGGGAGCTCCGTCCCGCGTTGAGCGCGATCTTCCGCTCCGAGTCTTTCCAGGCAGCCGCCAGCCGGTCGGCGCTCGTGAAGTCTCCCGCCGAGTTCGTCACCGGCGCGCTGCGGGCGCTCAACCGCACCGACTTCTACGACCAAGCGCTCGTGTGGATGGGCCGTCAGGGGCAGAACCTCTACGACCCGCCGACGGTCGCCGGGTGGCCGCACAACGAGGGCTGGCTCGGCGCCGGGAACGTCCTCGCCCGATACAACTTCGGCGTCCAGCTCGCGCAGACGCATGTTAACGCGTTCGCGGCGCCAGGATCCGGGGGCGTGCGCGCGACGACGGCCGATGGGTGGGGCGAGATCTTCGGCGTCACGCCGCTCGCCGGAGCGACGCGCGCCGCGATGGATGGCTACCGCGCGAAATCCGGCGTGACCGCGCCGGCGAAGACCGTCGACGCCGCCATGATCACGCTCCTGATCGGGAGCCCGGACTTCTCGCTGTCATGATGAACCGGCGGGAATTCCTCCGAGCGGTGACGCTGGCGTCGACCGCGCCGCTGTGGGTCCGCCTGAGTGGCGTCGCCGAAGCCGCGGCCAACGTGCCGATCCCCGATCGCTTGCTGCTCGTCGTCTACCTGGGCGGCGGCAACGACGGGTTGAACACGGTCGTGCCGTACCTCGACCCCGCGTATCAGAAGCAGCGGCCTTCGATCGGCCTCAGCGCGAGCGAGGTGCTCGACATCGGCGACGGCTTCGGGCTCCACGGCTCGCTGAAGAACCTCAAGGCGATGTGGGACGCCCGCGAGCTCGCGATCGTGCACAACGTGGGCTACCGGAACCCGAACTTCTCGCACACCGATTCCACCTACATCTGGGAGACCGGCAGCTGGGAGCAGCGGTATCACACCGGCTGGCTCGGTCGGTACCTCGACGCGACCGACGCGCCCGGCAAGGGGGCCGTGCGCGCGGTCGCCGTCGGGACGGGCGGACTGC
>JBASRP010000349.1:0-3169 GCA_049273905.1 Actinomycetota bacterium | reverse complement strand
GAGTAACGCGAACGGCCCCATCGGGTGGCCGCAGCCGAGCTTCATCGAGTTATCGATGTCCTCAGCGGTCGTGTAGCCGGCCTCGAGCATCTTCACCGCGTCGTTCAGGTACGGGAACAGCAGCGCGTTGACGATGAAGCCGGCCCGATCCGAGCAATGCACCGCGTGCTTCCGGACCTTCGCGGTAACGGCGTACACGGTGTCGGCCGTCTCGTCCGACGTCCGTACGGTGCGCACCACCTCGACGAGCTTCATGACCTGCGCCGGGTTGAAGAAGTGCATCCCGATGACTTGCTCCGGCCGGTTGGTCGCCGCAGCCAGAGAGATGATCGGCAGCGACGACGTCGTCGACGCGAGCACGGCGTGTTCCGGCGCCACGGCATCGAGCCGGCGGAAGTGGTCGACCTTGACCTCGAGGTCCTCCGCGATCCCCTCGATGATCAGGTCGCAGTCCGCGAAGTCGTCCATCTCGGTGGTCGTCGTGACCAGCGCCCGCGTCGCGTCGAACTGCTCCTGCGTCATCTTCTTCTTCTCGACGGCCTTCGCGAGCGACTTCTCGATCTTCGCCGCCGATTCGCTCGCGCGTTGTTTCGTCCGCGCGCGCAGGACGACCGGGTATCCGGCCTTCGCGACGACTTCTGCGATCCCGTTCGCCATCGTCCCCGAGCCGAGGATGCCGATCCTCTTCACGTGCGCGGCGGCGCTCTCCGGCGTCTCGCGCCGGTGGTGCCCCGCTTCCTTCAGGCGCGGCGAGGCGGTCTCCTCGTACTCGTAGAACCCGCGTCCGGTCTTGCGGCCGAGGAAATCGGCCGTCACGAGCTGCTTGATCAATGGCGCAGGCGCGTAGAGAGTCTCGCGGAACTGCCGGTACATCGCGTCGAGGATCTCGTACGCCGAGTCCAGACCGATCAGGTCGAGGAGCGCCAGCGGGCCCATCGGGTGGCCGGTCCCGAACTGCATCGAGGCGTCGATGTCTTCGCGTGTCGCGAAGCCGGACTCGAGCATCTTCACGGCGTTGTTGAGGTACGGGAAGAGAAGCAGGTTGGCGATGAAGCCGGCGCGATCCTGGCAGACGACCGGTGTCTTGCCGAGCGCCTGCGCGAACGCCGACGTCGCCTCCAGCACGTCGGGATCGGTGACGACGGTCTTCACCAGCTCGACCAGATCCATGACGGGCGCCGGGTTGAAGAAGTGCAATCCGATGACCCGGCTCGGCCGTCCGGTCTGCACCGCCATCTCTATCACCGGCAGCGACGACGTATTCGTGGCCAGGATCGCGTGGTCCGGCAGGAGCGCGTCGAGCGCCTTGAACAGGTCCTGCTTCGCCTCGAGCTTCTCCGGCACCGCTTCGATCACGAGGTCGCAGCCTTTGAGGGAGTCGTACGAGGTCGTCCCCGAGATACGCCCCAGCGCCGCGTCGCGGTCCTCGGCCGAGAGCTTCTCCTTTGCGACGGCTCTCTCCATCGAGTGTTGGATCCGCGCGAGGCCGGCCTCGACGGCTTCCCCGTCGATCTCGCGGAACACGACGTTGTATCCGGCGCGCGCGCAGACCTCGCTGATGCCGGACCCCATCGTCCCGCATCCGACCACGCCGACGGTGCTGATCTGATCGCTCATCTGACCTCCGGTCGAAGGAGACGTAGTTTCGCATCCTCCCCGTGAGGGCACCAATCGACGATTCCGCTACGATTCAAGGCTGATGGGCGTCAATCACCCGAAGGACGACCCCTGGCTCATCCGCACGTACGCGGGCCACACCAGCGCGCGCGCGTCGAACGAGCTGTACAAGAAGAACCTCGCGAAGGGGCAGACGGGGCTGTCGGTTGCCTTCGATCTGCCGACCCAAACGGGCTATGACGCCGACAACCCGATGGCCGCGGCCGAGGTCGGAAAGGTCGGCGTGCCGATCGGCCACCTCGGCGACATGCGGGCGCTCTTCGACGGGATCCCTCTCGAGCGGATGAACACGTCGATGACGATCAACGCGACGGCGATGTGGTTGCTCGCGATGTACATCGCGGTGGCGGAGGAACAAGGCGCGCCGCGCGCGGCGCTCCAGGGGACGACGCAGAACGACATCCTGAAGGAGTACCTCTCGCGCGGGACCTACATCTTCCCGCCGGGCCCCTCGATCCGGCTCATCACAGACATGATCACGTTCTGCGCGACCGAGGTCCCGAAGTGGAACCCGATCAACGTCTGCAGCTACCACCTGCAGGAGGCCGGCGCGACCCCCGTGCAGGAGGTCGCGTTCACGCTCGCGAACGCGGTCGCCGTGCTCGACGCCGTGAAGGCGACCGGCCGCGTGCCCGAGGCGGAGTTCGGTCGCGTCGTCGGCCGGATCTCGTTCTTCTGCAACGCGGGGATCCGATTTGTCGAGGAGACGGCCAAGATGCGCGCGTTCACGGAGCTGTGGGATCGCGTCACCCGGGAACGCTACGGCGTGACCGAGGAGAAGTACCGCCGCTTCCGGTACGGCGTGCAGGTGAATTCGCTCGGGCTATCCGCGCTGCAGCCGGAGAACAACGTGTATCGGATCCTGTTCGAGGCACTCGCCGTCACGCTGTCGAAGGACGCGCGAGCGCGCGCGGTCCAGTTGCCGGCCTGGAACGAAGCGCTCGGCCTCCCGCGTCCGTGGGATCAGCAGTGGTCGCTGCGCCTCCAACAGATCCTGGCCTATGAGACCGATCTGCTCGAGTACGAGGACCTGTTCCGCGGATCCGCGGTCTTCGAGGCGAAGGCCCGCGAGATCGCCGACGCCTCATGGGAGGAGTTCGGCAAGGTGCTCGGCATGGGCGGAGCCGTCGAGGCGATCGAATACATGAAAACGGAGCTCGTGTCGTCGCTGGCCCGGCGCCAGCGCGCGGTTGAGGCCGGCGACGTGAAGGTGATCGGCGTGAACTCGTACACCGAGACCGAGCGATCCCCGCTCGCCGAGGAGGAGTTCCTGTACGAGAAGCTCGACCCCGAGGCCGAGAAGCGCCAGATCGCATCGGTGGAGGAGTGGCGCGACGCGCGAGATAAGACGACTGTGCGAAAGGCTCTAGACGCGCTGCGCGCGGCGGCGAAGACCGACGAGAACCTCGTGCCGCTCTCGATCGAGGCGGCGAAGGCGGGAGCGACCACCGGCGAGTGGGCCGAGGCGCTCCGCGACGCATTCGGGGAGTAC
>JBASRP010000337.1:0-3621 GCA_049273905.1 Actinomycetota bacterium | reverse complement strand
CTGTAGTCGTTGAGAGCGCCTGAGGCCTGGCATACACTCGGAACGAGCCGCAATCGCGCTCACCCCACCACCTGGAGCGGCTACTTGGCGAAGTCCGCGGACGCAGGACCCAGTCACCTTTATCGCGCCCCCTCCGGAGAGGAATTCGAGCTCGACGAAGAGGCGGCAGCGCGCGTCCTCAATGAGGGCGTCGCCGTCGTCCTGCACGATGAGGCGAACCGTCTCCTCGCGACCAAAGAAGGCGAGATGTTCCTCTACGCGAACGAAGAGGGGAACCTCGCCGCCGGCTTCCAGGGGATGGGCCTCTACTACCGCGACACCCGGTTCCTGTCCCACTACGAGCTGAAGGTCGACGGGCGCCCGCCGGTCCTTCTTTCGTCGAGCGCCGAGCGCGCGTACATGTCCTACGTCGACCTCACCAATCCGGACGTCTGGACCGACGGGCACATCGCGATCCCGCAACAGACGTTGAACATCCGGCGCATCCGCGTGATCAACGGGCGCCTCTTCGAGCGCATCCGCTTCAAGAACTACAACGAGCACGCGATCCGCGTGACCGTCGAGGTGTCGTTCGGGTCCGACTTCGCCGACATCTTCGAGGTTCGCGGACTCCGCCGGAAACGGCGCGGTCAGTTCTTCCATCCGAAGGTCGACGGCCGCACGGTCACGTTCGCCTACCGCGGTGAGGACGACGTCTTCCGTCAGACGAAGATCGACCTCGGCGCCGACCCCAACGAGGTCGTCGTAGAAGAGGGGCGCGTGCGCGCACGGTTCGTGTTGGAGCTCGCGGCCCACCAGACGCGGCTTTTCACGTTCATCGTCGAACCGCGGATCGACGATACCCAGCGCGAGCCGGTGCACTTCGACGAGGCCGTCCACGAGCTGCGCCGCTCGTACGAGGATTGGGAGCGGTCGTGCACCTCGATCTACACGGACAACGAGCTGTTCAACACGCTGCTCCACCGCGGGCAGCGCGACCTGCGCGCGCTGCTGACCGAGACGCCGCAAGGCATGTTCCTCGCGGCCGGCATCCCCTGGTATGTCGCCGCGTTCGGGCGCGACGCGCTCCTGACGTCGCATCAGATCCTGATGCTGAACTCCGGCCCAGCGCGCGACTCGCTTCGCCTGCTCGCGTCGTACCAAGGCACCGAGGTCGATCCGTGGCGCGACGAGGAGCCGGGCAAGATCCTGCACGAGATCCGGCTCGGCGAGCTCGCGAACGCGATGTACGTCCCGCACACGCCGTACTACGGGTCCGTCGATTCGACGCCGCTGTTCCTCATGCTCCTCGGGACGTACTTCAAGTGGACGGGCGATCGCGTGTTCCTGCAAGAGATGCTTCCCCACGCCGAGCGCGCGCTGAAGTGGATCGACGAGTACGGAGATATGGACGGCGACGGATTCGTCGAGTATGAACGCCGCTCGCCGCGCGGCCTCGACAACCAAGGGTGGAAGGACTCGCACAACTCCGTCGTACACGCCGACGGCCGGCTCGCGAAACCGCCGATCGCGCTCGCGGAAGTGCAGGCGTATGTGTTCCTCGCGAAGGCGCGCATGGCCGACGTCTTCGAGTCGCTCGGCGATCACGACCGGGCCGCGGAGCTCACCCGGCAGGCCGACGAGCTGAAGGCGCGGTTCAACGAGGCGTTCTGGCTCGAGGACGAACGGTTCTACGCCATGGCGCTGGACGGCGACAAGCGCCCGGTCGCGACCGTCACGTCGAACCCGGCGCACGGTCTCTACTGCATGATGGTCGACCCCGAGCGCGCCGAAGACGTGGCGAGCCGCTTGTTCAAGCCGGACATGTTCTCGGGCTGGGGGATACGCACGATGTCGAAGTCGGCCGTCGCCTACAACCCGATGAGCTACCACAACGGGTCGGTCTGGCCGCACGACAACGCGCTGATCGCCGCCGGCCTGAAGCGGTACGGCTTCCACAAGCAGACGAACCGCATCGCGACGGCGATCTTCGAGACCGCCAACCACACCGACTACATGCGTCTCCCCGAGCTCTTCTGCGGCTTCACCCGCCGGACACCGAACCGGCCGGTGCAATACCCGGTGGCGTGCTCGCCGCAAGCCTGGGCTGCCGGCTCGCCGTTCCTCATGTTGCAGGCGATGCTCGGGCTGTCGGCGCAGGCGCACAACAACCTGCTCACCATCAACTCGCCGGTGCTGCCGCCGTGGATCAACACGGTCGAGCTGAAGAACCTGCGCGTCGGCGACTCGCTGCTGCACCTCGTCTTCCGGCGTGAAGGGGAGACGACGAGCTTCTCGATGCTCAACAAAGAAGGGTCGGTCCGCGTCGTGATGGAGGAATAGTGGCGGTCAAGATCGCGCACATCTCGGATCCGCACGTCGGATCCGTTCACTTCGTTCCCAACCTCATGAACCGCGTCATCGCCGAGGTGAACGAGCTCGCGCCGGACATCATCGTCTGCACGGGCGATTTCACGAACGAGGGGTTCCGTCAGGAATACAAGACGGCGGCCGCGTACTTCCAGCAGTTCGGGCCGCGCCTCGTCGCGGTGCCCGGCAACCACGACGCGCGGAACGTCGGATACCTCCACTTCGAAGAGATGATCGGACCGCGGCACTGGCGCGTCGAGCTCGACGGCGTCGTGATCGTCGGCGCCGACTCGTCCGAGCCCGACCTCAATCACGGGCAGATCGGACGCGAACGCTACGCGTGGATCGCCGAGCAGTTCTCCGATCCGGCCGAACTGAAGATCTACGTGCAGCACCACCACCTGCTGCCGATCCCCGGGACCGGACGCGAGCGCAACATCGTCTACGACGCCGGCGACCTCCTCGAGCTGCTGATCCGCTCGGGGGTCGGGCTGGCGCTGACCGGACACAAGCACGTTCCGTACGTGTGGCGGCTCGAGCAGCTGTACGTCGCCAACGCGGGGACGTGCGCGAGCCTGCGCCTCCGCGGCAACACGCGGCCGTGTTACAACATCATCGAGGTCGAGGGATCCGAGGTCACGATCCACCGCAAGTACCCGTTCGGACCCTCGAGCGTTATCGCGCACTTCAACTACATCACCGGCCAGCAGTACCAGCGCGAGCTCGAAGAGGTCGTCCGTCAGCCGGAGCCGTCGGCCCAACCCTAGGGATCGAACAACAACCGACCCGGGAAACGTTCCATGACACGAGCGCTCGTGCTCGTCGATGGCGAGCACTACCCACCGGTCATCCTCGACGCGATCCGCGCGTTCGAGGAGCGCGGCTATCAGATCGCCGCCGCCGTCTTCCTCGGCGGCGGGGAGAAGCTGAGTGGTCCGCTGGACCTCGGCGCGATCCCGGTGGTGCACGGTGACACGCAACGCGACGCGTTGGAGCGCGCGCTGGCGTCCTTCTCTCCGGAGGTCGTGCTCGACCTCTCGGACGATCCCGTCGTCGACGCGCGCGCGCGGTCGCTGCTCGCGAGCGTCGCGCTGTTCCACGGCGTGCCTTACCACGGCGCGGACTTCCGCTTCGAGCCGCCGCGCCGTCCGCGCGTCGCGTCGCGTCCGTCCATCGCGGTGATCGGCACCGGGAAACGCACGGGCAAGACGGCGATCGCGGGGTTCGTCGCTCGCACGCTCGCCGCCCGCGGAGACGCGGTCGCGATCGTCG
>JBASRP010000334.1:0-1808 GCA_049273905.1 Actinomycetota bacterium | reverse complement strand
GCGACCTCCTGGGTGCGATCCAGGCGCTCTTCCAACTGAGCTATAGCCCCGTATTTTCAGGCGCCGGATGGGCCGGCGACCTCGCAACGGCAAGGATACCCGCATGGATTCTGGATCCCAGGCGCCGGGCCATGCAGGTCCGGGGGTTGGCTTATGCCCAGAAACCCCACCGACGGGGTCAAGGGTCCGGTATGCCTACGAGCGCAGGATCAGCAGTTAACCCGGATGTGTGGGCTTGCAAGCAGGCACATACTGAGCGGAAATGACAGCGTTAATTGACTTTGCGACTGTCCTGGCCGATGACGGCTGGGGGCATCACATGGACTGGGGCGAGGGCTGGTGGCTCGTCATGATGGTTGGCATGGTGATCTTCTGGGCTTTCGTGGTGCTCGGCATCGTTTGGCTTGTGCGCGAGGTAACGGGTCGGCGTGATTCGACGCAACACGAGGCCGATCCGCTCGAGACACTCGATCACCGCCTTGCCGACGGCACGATTTCAGTTGAGGACTATCGTGAGCGGAAGGCGATCCTGGGTGGATCGCGCGACTCTGAGCAACGGGGCGACCGCTAGAACCCACTCTCTATACAGAGCCCGGCTTGCAGGCTGACCGCTGCGGTGGCACGTTGGACCTAGATCCGCCGCTCGCTTCCATCTCGAACGCGGTGCAATGGAACGCGGTGCGATAGGCCCTGCGAAAGAAGTCCAATCCGGGTGGCTGGTGAGGACGATCCGGCTAGCATCGGATTGGTGGGAGATCAACGCAGCACGAGCACTCCCTGGGTGGACAGACCGACCGAGTGCATCGACACGAATGAGATCCAGCCCGGAATTGTCGTGCGCCTCGATCCGGCGGTCCTGATCGAGGACGGTCGCGTTTGCCATACGCGGAGCCCTCCCGTGACCAGACCGGGGCCATTTGTGTGCGTTGCGGTCGAGGGCGACAGGACGACTTGGTCCAGCGTCACTGCGACTCCACTGAGGAGAGATCGGTTGGCGCTGAAGCAGGAGTGGCGGTCGGGCGGGACGAAAAAATGGCGCCTTGGCCGTCAGTTTCTGACCGATAGCGCCGCGCTCTGGAGCGGCCCGAAGGAGGCCTTCGTGGCGGCGTCTTGGCAAGAAATCAAGACGCGCTCCCGCAGTCGCGCTCACCTCTCGGAGGAGGGCCTGGAAGCAGTTCGCGCCGAGATAGAGCGGCAGCGCCATAGACGTCATCGACCATGCGAAGACTGACGTGCGACTGAGACCTGAGCGCGGAACTTGGCGCGGAACCGGCTCCAAAGAGCCTCGGTACGCGGATCTGCGGCGCACAATGTAAAGATGCGCGCCGGATCGTCGTGAGACTGCGCATCCGACTAACGTCAAGAAGTGCCAACCTGGCGGATCTGATTGCGGACCTGCCGGATGAGTTGAGGAAGCAGGCGCTCACTCACTACTCCTGGGTTGAGGACGACCGCGCCTCCTACAAGCGCCTGGCCTTCGTCGGCGACAGCGCGCTGTCTCTCTTCGTGGCGGACGAGCTGAATCGCAGGTTTCCGCACTGCCGCCCGGGACGGCTGACCATGATTCGATCGCGTGTCGTTTGCGGCAATTCCTGCACGGAAGTCGGCCGCGAGGTGGGGGTCCCCGGAATGGTCGAAGCAGTCGAGGATTCGAGGCATGGCGGTGCTGTGCCGGCGGGGATCCTGCTCGAAGCCGCACGCCCGGTGGGGGAGATGTTGGAGGCGCTGATCGGCGGCTCGTATCTGACGTTCGGCTTCGATCGCGTTCGCCCCGCGGTGCTCGACGCATTTGAGCGTCAGATCCAGGC
>JBASRP010000479.1:0-3521 GCA_049273905.1 Actinomycetota bacterium | reverse complement strand
GCGGACGATACGGCCTCGGGGTCGGCGCCGCGCTCGAAGCGCACGCTGGCTTCGGTCCGCAGACCGAGGCGGCGCGCCGTGCGCAGGATGCGCTCGGGTGCGAAGTACGCGGCCTCGAGGAGGATCTCGGTCGTCCCCTCTCCGACCTCGCTGTCGGCGCCGCCCATGATCCCGCCGATCGCGACCGGCCCCTCTCCGTCGCAGATCGCAACATCCTCGTTGGTGAGCGTCCGTTCGACGCCGTCGAGCGTCGCGAAACGCGCCTCTTTCTTCCGCGGCTTGCGCACGACGACCGCGCGGTCCCGCAGTTTTCCGAGATCGAAGGCGTGCAGCGGATGCCCGCGTTCCAGGAGCACGTAGTTCGTGACGTCGACCGGCCCCGAGATCGGCCGCATCCCGCAGGCGAGGAGGCGACGCTGCATCCACCAGGGCGACGGACCGACGCGTATCCCCGTGATGACCCGCGCGAGGTACCGCGGACAGCCCCTCGCTTCCTCGATCGTCACCGTCGCGAGCTCGCTCGCCGGCGTGTCGCTCTCGCGGAGCGCCGGTTCGGGGATCGCGAAGGGCAGCTCGTAGAGGGCGGCCACCTCGCGCGCAACGCCGGCGACCGAGAGCAGGTCCGGGCGGTTCGGCGTCACGTCGATGTCCAGGATCTCGTCGTCGAGTGACAGCGCGTCGCGGATGTCCTGCCCGAGCTTGAAGTCGCCCTCGAGCACGAGGATCCCCGAATGGTCGTCGGAGATCCCGAGCTCGGCCGCGCTGCAGAGCATCCCGTCGCTCGTTTTCCCGTGCATCTCGCGCCGCCCGATCTCCATCCCGTTCGGAAGCCGCGCACCCGGCACGGCGACGGGAACGAGGTCGCCGGCCGCGAAGTTCCGCGCGCCGCACACGATCTCGCGCGGCCCGTCGCCGGCATCGACCTTGACGTGGATGATCTTGGTGGCGCCGGGGATCTCGGAGATCTCGAGCACTCTCCCGACGACGACGTGTTCGATCCCCGATCCGGTCCGCGCGATCTCCTCGACATGCGGTCCCGCGATCGTCAGGCGGCCGGCGAGCTCGTCCGCGGCGGCCTCAACCGGCGTGAACTCCCGCAGCCACGACAGAGGCACCCTCATCCGGCGAACCTCGCGAGAAAGCGCACGTCGTTGTCGAACAGCTGGCGGATATCGGGGATGTCGAACGCGCGCATCGCGTTGCGCTCGACCCCCATGCCGAACGCGAAGCCCGAGTACACCTCCGTGTCGTAGCCCACGTTCTGCAGAACCGTCGGGTGCACCATGCCGCAGCCGAGGAGCTCCACCCATCCGCTGCGCCCGCACCCGCTGCAGCCCGCGCCGTTGCACGACGGGCAGGTGACGTCGAGCTCTGCAGACGGCTCCGTGAACGGGAAATAGGACGGCCGGAACCGCGTCGTCTGATGCGCGCCGAAGATCGCCTTGGCGAACGCGTCGAGCGTTCCCTTGAGATCGGCGAACGTGATGTCGCGGTCGACGGCCAGTCCTTCGACCTGGACGAAGTCGGGCGAGTGTGTCGCGTCGAACGCGTCGCGCCGGCCGCACCGCCCTGGCGCGATGATGTAGATCGGCGGCGGTTGCGCCTGCATCGCGCGGATCTGCACCGGCGAGGTGTGGGTTCGGACGAGAGCCTTCGAGTCCGCGATGTAGAGCGTGTCCCACATCGATCGAGCCGGGTGATCCGGCGGCATGTTCAGCGCCTCGAAGTTGTTCCAGTCGTTCTCGACCACCGGGCCTTCCGCGACCCGGTACCCCATCCCGACGAACACGTCGACGATCCGCTCGAGCATCAGCGAGATCGGATGAGGATGGCCGACGGCGCCGCTCCGGCCCGGCAGCGTTACGTCGACGCGATCGCTCTCAAGGCGCGCGGACTCCGCGTCGGTTTCCAGTGCCCCGCGTTTCCGCGCGATCGCCTCGTCCAGGGCGGCGATCGCTTCCTGGATCGCGCGCCCAAAGGCGGGACGGTCCTCGGCGGCCAGCTGGCCGAGCCCGCTCTTCAGCCGCGAGAGCGGGGCTTTGCGTCCGGTGGCCGCGATGGTCGCTTGCTCGAGTGCATCGAGCGTGGACGCGGCTTCGATCTGCGCGAGGGCGTCGGTGCGCGCGGCCTCGACCTCTTCGATGGGCACTCCCGTCACGCGCTGTCCTTCGGCAACGTGAAGGCGAACACCGTGCCCGTCTTGTCGCTCTTCTCGACGAACAAGTGTCCGCCGTGCGCGTCGATGATGCCCTTACAGATGTACAGGCCGAGGCCGGTGCCGGAGCGCCGCTCCCCCGATCCGCGCCGGTAGAACTTCGTGAAGATGTGCGGCAGGTGATCCGCCGGGATGCCCTCGCCCTGGTCGGAGACGCGAACCGTGACCTCGCCGCCGTCGTCCGACCCGGACACCACGATGTCTCCCGGCGTTGCGTACTTGATCGCGTTCTCGACCAGATTCATCAGCACCTGCTCGATCCGGCCGGGGTCGGCCGTGACCTTCGGGAACTCGTCGGGGAAAGAAACCTCGAGGCGGTGGTCGGCGGCGTCGAGCCGCAACCGCATGACCGCATCGGTGGCGAGCGCGATCACGTCGACCTCTTGCCTTTTCAGCTCGAGCCGGCCGGCCTCGAGGCGCGACACGTCGAGCAGGTCGCCGAGCAACCGGGTCACCCGGTCCGCGTCGTAGTTGATCGTCTGCAACATCACCCGCTTCTGCTCGTCGCTGAAGCGCTCCCACTTCGAGAGCAGCGTCGACGTGAAGCCCTTGACCGATGTCAGGGGCGACCGGATCTCGTGCGAGACCGTCGAGATCAGGTCCGAGCGAGCGCGGTCGAGCCGTTTCCGGCGACCCGTGGCGCGCAGGACGACGACGACCTGGACAACTTTGCGGTCCCCGTCGCGGATGAACTGCGCCCGGAGCGCGAGCGGCGCCTCAGTGCCGTCGCGGCGGGACAGCGTGTATTCGCGTTCGGGCGTGGTCGTGACCGTCGAGAGCAGGCCTTGGAAAGGATCGTTGCGTTCGTGCACGAGGAACCCGGACGCGTCGCGGAGCGGGAGAACAGTGCCGTAGAAGGCACCGACCGCGTCGGTGCGCGGCCACCCGCTGATCCGTTCGGCGGCGGTATTCATGGCCGTCACCGTCCGGTCGGCGCCGACGACGACCACCCCGTCGGGGATCGCGTCGAGCAGCGCGTCGTCCATGTCATCCTCTCCCGCGTCTCGGGAGCTGCCCCCCGTCCTGACGCCGCCGGGCCGCCTCGAACAATACGACCGCCGCCTGCGCGGCGACGGAAGGACGGACGGGCGCGCCGTCTTCACCGACGGCGACGCGCGTCGTCGCGGCCTTGAGCAGGGGATCCGGGATCGCACCGTCTTCGCCGACGACCAGGGCGAACGGCTCGCCGAGGTCCACGCGCGAGGGATCGGCTCCCGACGGATCCAGGGCGGCGACGGTGACGCCGGCCGCGCGGAGGGCGTCGGCACAGGCCTCGGGGTCGACGTCGGGTGCGATCGAGAGCACG
>JBASRP010000313.1:0-10911 GCA_049273905.1 Actinomycetota bacterium | reverse complement strand
CAACTACCGTGGCCCGAGGATCCCCTCGTCGCCCTGTGGCACGGCTCGACGGTCCTCCGCGAGTTCCGCGGCGACGGTCACATCGCCGTTCTCGTCGGGCACGCGGTCGGCCCGGTCGACGCGATCCTCCTGCACACCGCGTATATCGGCGGGAAGCTCGACTTCCTGCGCGTTACTCGGCAGTGGAACGACGACGCGATCGCCGCCGGCGTCGCACGGCTCGTGGCTCGGGGATTCATGCTGCCGGACATGAGCCTGACCGACGGCGGCGAGAAGTTCCGACTGATGCTCGAGCACGACACCGATCGTCTGGCGGCCGCGCCGTTCGACGCGCTCGGAAAAGAGAAATGCGAAGAGCTCCTCGAGCTGCTGCATCCGTTCGCGATGCGGTTGCTCGAGACTCGGGCCGCCCCGCGGGCGCTCGGGCGCATGGACCCGGCGAACAAGCTCGTGTGAACCGCTCTCTTAGGTCGGGCGTCGCTGCAGGTCGTTCCCGTAGGCGGGCTGGGGCCTCAGCTCCCCTCGGCGGTGCCTGACATGCCTGACATGTCAAGCGTGTCATGCATGTCATGCGTGTCATGCGCTTGGAACGGACATCACGAGGTCCGTTAGGCCGGCGGCGCGACCTCGACGGACGGCGTCGCTTTGATCGCCTCTTCGACCTCGAAGAAGCGCTCGGCCTTGAAGCCGAACATGCCGGCGATGAGGTTCGACGGAACCGACTGCACCCGGCGGTTGTAGTCGCGCACGTTCGCGTTGTAGAAGCGGCGCGCGGCGGCGAGCCGATCCTCCGTCGTGACGAGCTCCTTCTGCAGTGCGAGGAAGTTCTCGCTCGCCTTCAGCTGCGGGTAGTTCTCGGCGACGGCGAGCAGCCCACGAAGCGCCCCCACGAGAGGCCGTTCCGCTTGCGCCTGCTCGTCGGGCGGCCCGCTCGCCGCCATCGCGGCCGTACGCGCTTCGGTGACGCGTTCGAAGACGGCGCGCTCGTGCGCCGCGTAGCCCTTCACCGTCTCGACGAGGTTCGGGATCAGGTCGTAGCGGCGCCGCAGCTCGGTCTCGATGTTCGCCCAGGAGTCGCGGATCAAGTTGCGCTGCCGGACGAAACGGTTGAACGAGATCGCGAACAGGATCAGCAAGATCCCCACGCCGCCGAGGGCCCACGTGAGCGCGGTCACGTCGCCGCCTCGCGCGTGCGCGGGTAGAGGCTCGAAACAACCGTGGGCATCTGCGCGCGGAAGCGGTGGAGTACTTCGAGCAGGTTCTCGTACTCCGCCGGGCCCACACGATCGACGTAGCAGAGCGCCAGCGGACCGTTGACCTCGTAGCGCGCGACGCCGCCCTCGTCCATGAGCCAGCTCATCATGGTCGCGTCGATGAACGCGAAGGCGAACCGACGGTCGTCCGACGCGATCTTGAACGCGCGGTTGAACTCCTCCGACTCGAACTCGATGTCGTGGATGCCCACATGCGAAGCGAGGCGCGACATGAAACTCTCATGATCGATGACGAGGTGCGAACACATCGCGTCGAGCTCCGCGAGGGCGCACGAGAAACGATACGTGCTCGTCGTATCGGGGCCGTTCGCGTTGTGGTGCCGGATGACGTACGAGTAGTCGAAGAGACGGACGCGCATCCCGGCGACCTCGCCCGACAGGACGTTTTCAGCCGTGCGCTGCTGGCCGCGACTGAAGAGATCGAAGGGGAGCGACGGCGTGTCGAACGGATCCTTGATCGAGTATTCCAGGCCGAGCCGGACGGAGAGCCGAAAGAACTCCTCCCGACGCTTCTTCGCCCTCTGCCATCCGAGATAGACGATGAATCCGAGGACGACGATGAAGGCTCCGAAGAGGAAGTAGATCCCCGTTGGTGGCCCCACGGAAGAAAAGTTAGCGCGCGGCCCGCGGGAGGGCCACGACTTTCTTCGCCGAACGGTGGCCCGTGATCAGCAGCGCTGAACCCGCGCTCATGAGGAAGGCGGCAGCGAGCATCAGCGCCGGCACGGCTGCCGGGCCCGTCCCGGACAGAGTGGGCGCCTGCGGCGACCCGAAGGTGCGGCGAACGAGCGGCAAGAGGTCGGACACCGCTGAGTCGCCGTAGGCCGTGTAGGTGCAGATGTTGGTCGTGTACTGGCCGACGTAGGGGGCGACGTCCTTCCGCGCGAACACGATCGCGTCCTGCCCCCCGAACCGGTCGAGGAACTCCTGGGTCGCCGGCGTCGAGGCTCCAGGCCGGAGGGCGTCCGTCGGAAGGTCGCCGTCGGCGTGGTCCGAGATCTCGATCCGCTGACCGCCGATCCCGCTGAAGTACCCGCGCACCTTGAGGAAGTACGAGTACTGCGCGTGCGCGTCCTCGGGGACTTCTTTCTCGATCGTGCCCCACACGATGATGGGCGTCGAGCGCATCACGCGGAGCCCGGCGGCGGACGTGGCATCGGGCGGCGGTTCGCAGACCGCGTTGACGTCGAGCGCCGGCAGCGCGAGGACGAACGCGAGCGTCGCGATGGTGAGGACGATGACCCGGCGCATGCCCCTCCCCGATGTGCGGCCCGACGCGACCGCAGGTGCGCGTGTCTACTTCAGCACACGCGTGTGCCGGACGTCCATGTGAGGGGCTAGTTCTCCAGGCGCCGGCGGAGAAGGTTCAGCGGGAGCGCGAACAGCAGAGCGGTGACGACGACGATCCACAGCGCGGCCGTGGACGCGGCGCCGATGTCGCCGTCGACGAGGAGAGCGCGCATCAGGTCGACCGAATGCCGCAGCGGCATGAACCACGCCAGGCCGCGCAACCAGCCGGGGAGCTGGTCGAGTGGGAAGAAGATGCCGGAGAACATGAACATCGGCGTGAGGAACAAGGTCCAGTAGTAAGAGAGGTAGTCGACCATCGTGATCGAGTAGGTGAACAGCAGTCCCATGACGGCGAACATCATGCCGACGATCGCCATCGCGAACGGCGTGAGGATGCCCCACCAGGAATGGAACACGGTGAAGGGCAGCGCGATGATCACGAACGCGCCGCCGTAGATCATGGCGCGGGTGGTCGCCCACAGCGCTTCACCGAGGGCGATTTCCTCGAGCCCGACCGGCGTCGAGACGGCCGCGTCGTACACCTTGCCGCGCTCCATCTTGAAGTACGCGTTCCACGTCGTCTCGAACGTCGAGCCGTACATGACCGACAACGCGACGAGGCCCGGCGCGATGAAGTCGATGTACTTCAGCCCTCGCACCGTCTGGAGATACCGCCCAAGACCGAAGCCCATCGCGAGCAGGTAGATAACCGGCTCGATGAACCACGCGAGCAGGCTCAGCTTGTAGGTGTGCTTGAAGATCGCGGCGTTGCGCAGCCAGTAGCGCCAGGCGTGTCCCACCGACACGCGCGGCGGCCGGACGACGGAGCGAACGCCCGCGGCGCTGACGGTCATTCGACGAGCCTCCGTCCGGTCAGTGACAGGAACACGTCCTCGAGCGTCCCGCCGCGGAGCCACACCGAGCCGGGATCGATCGCGAGCGCGCGCACCTTGCCGAGCGTCTCGTCGCCGTCGTCCGTGTAGAAGAGCCACCGGTCCGCGAGCCGCTCGATGCTGCGCGCGGGGATCGAGCCGAGCGCGTCGAGCGTCTCCTCGGGCGGCTCGAACACCTCGACGACCTGACGCGAGGTGTGCGCCGCGACGAGTTCGCGCGGCGATCCCTCCACGAGGATCTTGCCCTCGTGCATGATCACCAGGCGGTCGCAGAGTTGCGCGGCCTCCTCCATGTAGTGCGTCGTCAGCACGAGCGTGACGCCGTTGCGCTTCAGTTGCCGGAGCTTCTCCCACACGAGGTGCCGCGCTTGCGGGTCGAGGCCCGTGGTCGGCTCGTCGAGGATCAGGATCTCCGGCTCGTTCATCAGGGCGCGGGCGATCAGAAGCCGGCGCTTCATCCCGCCGGACAGTCGCGTGATCTTCCAGTCGCGCTTGTCCTCGAGCTGCACGAACGCGAGCTGCTCGTCGGCCCGGGGGAGCGCGACCTGCTTCTTGATCCCGAAGTACCGCGCGTAGATCAGAAGGTTCTCGAGGACCGAGACCTCCTCGTCGAGGTTGTTCTCCTGCGGCACGATGCCCATGCGGCCTTTGATCGCGCGCGCGTTTTCGACGACGGGCAGACCGAGCACGCTGAGCGTCCCACCGCTCGGCGGCGAGATGCACGAGATCATGCGCATCGTCGTCGTCTTCCCGGCGCCGTTGGGGCCGAGGAAGCCGAAGCACGACTGCTCCTCGGCGACGAAATCGATCCCGCGGACGGCTTCGAACCGCCCATAGCGCTTGATCAGCTCGCGGGCGGTGACGGCTGCATTCATCGAGGTCATGCGTGTGCCCCGTCGTCGGGAGGGACTGCGCCATTGTATCGACGAGCAGGAACGCCGCCGTCGTTTAGCGAATCCTCTGAATGCCTCAAAAGGGCCCGTGACTCGAGGAGGGTTCTCCGTGATCAAGAGACTGCTTGTCGTCGTTCTCGCGCTGTCCGTCTTTCCGATGCTGCCGTCGGGCGCATCCGATCCGTCCTCAGGAACCGTGAGCGCAACGGTGTCGAAGCTCGCGTACGACGGCGCGGAGATCGGCGTGGGGAGCGTCGCCGAGCTCACGGGCCCGACGGACTGCGTCGAGGGCGTCACGTGCGACTCCTTCGCGTTGACGGTGGACGTCCCCGAGGGCTTCTACACAACCGCCCATCGCACGCTGACGGCAACGATCACGTGGACCGATACCGACGCGGATCTGAACTTCTTCCTCTGTAGTGGAACGGCCGCCGACAACCCGAACTGCGTGGCCAACACCGTGTCATCCTCGGCGGCCGACGGCGGTACCTCGGAGACGATCGTCGTCAAAGATCTCGCTCCCGGTGACTACCAACTCGTGGCGAAGTCGATGTTCGCGCCGACCGCATATAAGGGAGTCGTGACGTTCCTCGACCCATCGGCTTTGCCGGCGCCGAAGCTCGCGAACTTCGCCAGCGCGTCCGGTGCATTCGGATGGGAGTCGCGCCAGGTGGGAACGCAAGAAGGCTTCGCCGAGCCGAGCATCGACGTCGACCACTCGAACGTCATGTACGTGACGGCGCCCGGTGGCGCCGGCGTCCAGATGTGGCGCTCGTTCGATTACGGCAAGACGTTCGAGCACAGTGAGGTCGGGTCCGACGGCGGCGGCGGCGACTCCGAGATCGAGTTCCTCTCGAACGATGTCGCGCTCACGGCGGACCTTCGCATCACGGATTCTGCCGTTTCGCGCTCGGAGGACCGTTTCAAGACCTTCACGCAACAGGGCGTCGGGATCGAACAGGATCGCCAGTGGCTGGCGCACCGCTGCGCCGAGCTCGTCCTCCTCGGCTACCACGACTTCATCGTCGAAGCCGAGATGGTGAACCGCTCCACGGACGGCGGTCTCACCTGGGAGCAAGAACCGATCTTCATCAGCCCCAGCGGGAGTGCACCGGGGATGTCCCCGAACTACGCCGATCAGGGCATCAACACGTTCTCCGGCCCGCTCGCGGTCGACCAGAAGACGGGCGACGTGTACATCGTGTTTGCGATCTCGACGGCCGAGGGCAACGTCACGACGGGGATCCCACCGTTCGGGTCGCCGCAGCAGATCGTCGTCGGCGTCTCGCATGACGAGGCGCAGACATGGGAGCTGAAGCTCGTCGAGGCCGCCGACGAGGTAGGGCCGCTGGCCGGCCTGATCTTCCCGTGGATCACGGTCGATCGCGACGGCAACGTCTACGTCACGTGGGCCGGTCGCGACGCGGAAGAGGACCCGATCAACGTCTTCCTGAGCTACTCGAACGATCACGGCGAGACGTTCAGCGAGCCGTACCGGGTGAACAACGACGCCACGGGTCACGTGCACATCTACACGACCGTCTCGGGCGGCGACCCCGGCGTCGTCGACATGGCCTGGTACACGGCGTCTACCGCGGATCCGGCGAGCGCCGACAACGAGTGGTACGTCGACTTCGCGCAGATCCGCAGCGCCAACACGGCGAGCCCGCAGATCTCTCAGTCCCGCGTGTTCCCGAACTCGATCCACCATGGAGAGGTGTGCCTCAACGGCACGCTTTGCGCCATCGGAGGTGACCGGTCTCTGCTCGACTTCTTCCAGATCCAGGTCGGGCCGGACGGCATGGCCAACATCGCGTTCGCGAACAACGGCTATCCGGCCGACAACACCCCCGACGACTCGACTGACCACACGAAGGTTTGGTACGCGCGGCAGACGAGCGGCCAGTCCGCCGGCAACGGGCTGCTCGACACGACCCACTGCCCCAAGGCGGCGGGAGGGCCCGGTGCGTACGTGCGCGGGCTGCCGGTGCAACCCAAGCCGAAGGGTGACACGTTGCCCGGCACAGGCGTCGGTGGCTCTCCTCTCGTCGCGTGGGTGCTGCTCGGTGCCGCCGTCGCTCTGGGAGGCCGTCTTCGGTTCGCGCACCGCTGAGCGGTAGTATCCCGACATAGTGGGTTCGCAACGGATCTACACGCTGCCGGTCGAGCAGACCGGCTGGGCGGTCGGCGGGTCCTTCGAGACCGTCTTCAACTGGGAGTACGACGAGATGCGCGATCGTCTCGTCACGCTCTACTCCAAGGGCAAGCAGAAGCAGTGGGACGCCGAGGTCCGCGTCGACTGGTCGCAAGACCTCGATCCTGAGAACCCGATGGAGCTCGCCGACGAGTACATGGGGATCTACGGGACCGACCTGTGGAACCGCATGACCGAGAAAGAGAAGCGGGAGCTGCGGCATCACGGTCAGGCGTGGCAGATCTCGCAGTTCCTCCACGGCGAGCAAGGCGCGCTGATCTGCGCCGCGAAGATCGTCGAGACGGTTCCCGACATCGACTCGAAGTTCTACGCGGCGACGCAGGTGATCGATGAGGCGCGGCACGTCGAGGTGTACTCGCGCTTCCTCCACCAGAAGTTCGAGTTGGCATATCCGATCACGAAGCCGCTGAAGGAGATGCTCGAACAGATCATCCGGGACTCTCGGTGGGACTTCACGTACCTCGGCATGCAGATCCTGATCGAAGGTCTCGCGCTCGCGGCGTTCGGTCTGATCCGCGACTTCTCGAAGAACCCGCTTGCGTCCGCGATCAACGCGTACGTCATGCAGGACGAGGCGCGACACGTCGCGTTCGGGCGCCTGTCGCTGAAGGACTACTACCCGCAGCTCACGCAGAAGGAGCGCGACGAGCGCGAGGAGTTCGTCGTCGAAGCGTCGTTCTTGATGCGCGACCGGTTCATGGCCGAGGAGGTCTGGCAGCGGCTCGGGTACCCGGACGCGGACTTCCAGGAGTACGTCTACAACTCGCAGATCCTCGTCGAGTTCCGGAAGCTGCTGTTCTCGCGGATCGTTCCGACGATCAAGGACATCGGGCTGTGGGGTCCGAAGGTCCAGAAGGCGTACGCCGAGATGGGCGTGATCGATTTCCAGTCGATCGATCCCGAGGAGGCGTCGAAGGCGGACGAAGCGTTCGCCGACGAGCTCGACGCGCGCAAGGCGGAACTCGAGCACACGATCGCCGCCGGAGCCGACTAGACCGCTTCGAACAGCATGCGTGAGCGGGCGGCCGCCGTTTCGCTCGTTGCAGCGATCTTCGCCATCGTCGCCGGTGTCACGACAGCGACATATTCGTTCCGCGGGATCACCGACACGCAGCTGAACAGCCTGCAGACGCGCGCGCTCGTGCTGCACGGCGACATCGACCTCGCGCGATACGGGATCGACCCCGCCGACTACCAGACGTCGCAGGAGAAGCTCGTCGTCGAGCAGGGTGAGCGGATCTACTCTGTGTACGGCATCGGCGCGTCTCTTGTCGCAGCGCCCATCTACGCGATCACGGCGCGCACCGGGATGTCGGATCGAACAGCTCAGACGATCGTCGGCGTCATTTTCGCTGCGGCCGCTGCAGCGGCGTTCGGCCTTGCGCTCGTGCGGCTCACGACGCCCGCGATCGCCGCCCTCTGCGCGATCGTCTTCGCTTTCGGCACGACCCTATGGCCCGTCGCCTCGATGGCGTTCTTCCAGCAGGGTCCGGTGCTCTTCTTCGTGTGCCTGGGCTTACTTGGTCTCTTCTCGTCGGGCCGACGCGCTCCGGCTCTCGCGGGTCTCGGTTTCGCGGCCGGCACGATGATCCGCCCGACGATCGCGATCATGTTGGGGATCATCGGGTTGTATTACCTCGCGCGAGACCGCCGGCGTCTCGTTATGTATTGCCTCGGCGCCGCGCTTCCGCTCGCGATCCTCGTCGTGCAGAACCGGTGGATCTGGGGGTCGTGGATCGAAGGCGGCTACAGCCAAGCCGGGCTCTCCTTCGACGGGCCGTTCGGTCAAGGGCTCAGCGGTCTCACGATCGGCTGGTGGCGCGGGCTGTTCGTCTACACGCCGTTCGCCGCCCTCGGGGTGGTGGGCTGGCTGATGACGCTGAAACGCGACGGCGACGCCGACCGCGCGCTCGCGTTCCTCGGCATCGGCGTGCTCATGGGACTGTTGGTGTACGCGAAGTGGCCCGACTGGGGGGGCGGTATCAATCAGTTCGGCTACCGCCTCCCGCTCGAGCTCGTGCCCGCGCTGTTCCTTCTCGCGGCGTACGCGCTGACGTGCCTGCCGCGACTGTTCCCCGTCGGGTTCGTGCTGGGTGTTGTGAGCGTCGTCACGATGACGTGGGGAGCAGCCCCGCGGCGCGACGGTTTCGATGACGTGCTCTTCGCGCACCGCATCCAGCAGACATCGTTGTGGCGTTCCTGGCGGAACTTCTTCGATCACCCCGGCCCGGGGCTGCTGCGCTTGACCCTCGTCGCGCCGGCCGCGGCCGTGATGGCCTGGCTCGTTTTCCGGCTCCGCAGCGACCGATCCACCATCCTGGTGGCGCAAAGCGGAACGAACCCCGCCCCGGACGCGGCGTGAGGCAGGAACCGCGCCGGGCCTCCCCGTACTCATCGGTATGAAGCGCGCCCTCCTCATCCTCGTCGCCCTCGCGGCCGCCGTGGTCCCGGTCTATGCCACGCATCAGGCGGGACACCTCCCGCCGTCGGGGCCGGCCAAGGTGCGGTTCGCCGCGGACTTCCCCCACCTGATCGATACGGAGTGGGAGTTCCCCATCGGCGGGTTCGGTGGCATCCGCCGCGGCGCGGCGCTGAAGCACGTGCCCGTCATCTTCGTGCACGGAAACACGGTGGACCACGCCGACTGGTATCCGGTGCGCGACGCGTTCAAGAAGGCGGGTTGGACGGATCAGGAGGTTTGGGCTCTCGCCTACAACGGCCTCGGCGCCAACGCAGGGTCGTACGAGAGCCAGCCGAACCCCGAACGGAGCGAAGAGCACACCGAGATGGGCGGCGACGGCGTCAGCCGTCAGACGAACAACGACACCAACGTCCCCGATCTCTACGCGTTCATCCAAGCCGTGCGCGCGTACACGGGCTCCGATCGGTTCAGCATCGTGTCGCACTCGCTCGGCGTGACTCTGGCTCGGAAGACGCTGAAGGTGCACCCGGAGCTGCGGGCAGACCTGGTCGCCTTCGTGGGGATCTCGGGCGCGAACCACGGGACCAGCCTCTGTGCGCCTGGGACCGAAGGCGTCGTGATGTCCTGCGACGAGATCGCGGCGAACACGCCGTGGCTCGAAGAGCTGAACGGACCCGACGGCGCAGACGAGACGTACGGCCCGGCGAAGTGGCTCACGGTCTACGACTCGAGTGGCATGGGCGACATCGCTTTCCTGGGACCGTACGCGGAGAGCCCCAGCCTGAAGGGTTCGACGGCGATGACCTTCCCCGGCACATCGCACAACGACATGCGCCTGACGCCCGAGATCATCGCGGCCTACCGCGGGTTCATCGAGACCGCAGAAAAGCCTTTCACAGCAGTCCTTTCCGCGAAGTTCAGCAACCCGTCCGCTCCGCGCGCGCCGGCACCGAGCCCGAGGACGCTGCCACGCGGCGAGGACAAGCTGCCCGGAACCGGCGTCGCGAGCGAGACCTTCCCGGCGATGATTCTCCTGCTCCTGGCAGCGGCGTTGTCGACGCGCGTCTTGCGCCGCGACTAGGTCAGGAACCGGCGCCGGATAACGAACGCGCCGGCCCCGCCCAGGACGACGACCGCCGCCACGATCCCGGCCAGAGCGCCACCCGATAGGCCCCCGCCGCTCTCATCGGCAACCGCGACGGCGGTCTGCGTTTGCGTGGGTGTCGGCGTGGGACTGGGCGAGGGAGAAGCGGTCAACGACGCCGTCTTGGTCGCCGTCGGAGTGCGTGTCGGCGTCGCAGAGGAAGTCGGTCGAGGCGACGTGGATGGCGTCGAGGACGTCGAGGGCTTCGGCTTGGGATCGTTGTCTTGAATGATGACCGAGGCCGTGTCGCTTGTGTCGATCGGAGATCCGTTGCACCCGTTACCGTTGCTCAACTTGACCATGAAGTCTTCAGTCGACTCGTGCTTCGTATCGTTGATGATTGGCACTTGAAACGACCCTTCTGCTTGACCCGGAGGAAGCTGGAGTGTTCCAGAAGTCTGCTTGAAGTCCGACCCAGCCTTGGCTGTGTTGCTTGCCGTCGCATAGTCGACCGTGAATGTGCCGAGCTGTCCGCCCGCGCCGTTGCTTACAGTGATCGTGACCTTGCCTGCGCCTTCTCCAACGCCATAAGGGTCGCCCACGAAAATAACGACATGGCACGGGGCGAACGCCGGCCCGGCGACCATCATCAGGCTCGCGGCCGCGATTGCGAAGACGAGGATCACACGCGAGCTCTTCACGGCCGGCCTCCAGTCGTTTGCCGTGGGTACGGGCGGCCGCCGGTCCCGGTTCGGTGCCGGATAACCCGGTTCTCCCTAAGGATGGCCAAAGAAAAAGCCGTCACAAGGGGCGTTCGGGTTGACACAGACCGCTACTAGG
>JBASRP010000301.1:0-13808 GCA_049273905.1 Actinomycetota bacterium | reverse complement strand
GTACAGCGGGAAGTGCGGGACCGTGTGCCCGAAGCCGCCGACGAACACGGCGATGACGCCCCGGATCGCGAGGAAACCGACGGCCGCGCGCAAGGCACCGCCGCGGCCGAGCACGATCCGCGCCGCGGTCAAGCCGACACCCGCCGCCAGCATGATCATCACCGGGTGGTACAGCAGCTGGAACTGCGGCACGCCGAAGTCGAACTCGCCTTGCAACGCGGACAGGCCCGTGAGGCACGCGCCGGCGACCACGCCGTGCACCATGCGCGCGAAGGTCCGGCGCTCCGGCTGCACACCGGCCTCACCGAGCATCATCCACAGCGCGATGGCGGTGATCGACGCACCGCCGATCATGATCAGGTGCGTCGGGCCCCACATCGTGACGTCGATCCCGTACGCCCGGTGCCACATGTCGTCGAGCGGGAACCCCATCACGGCGCCGCCGCCGATGAAGACCAGCGCGAGCGCCGACCAGGGCACGCGCAGGAACTTGAATCGCAGCCGGGTCTCGATGCGCGATGCGCTCGCGAGTGCGATCGCGATCGCGCCGGCGAGCAGGATCGCGCCGAGCCCCAGCAGGATCAGCGTGTGGGGCGGCGTGAAGAGCTCCTTGTCGCGTCCGAGATCGATGTGCCAAGCGACGTCCCAGTAGAAGCCGAGCGCGGCGATCGTGAGGCCGCCGACGCCGGTGAGGACTCCGGCGGCGGCCCAGCCGGGCATCTTCGTGATGCGCCCCATGGTGTCGGCCGCCGCCTCGAGCGGCGACCTCCCGCCCCGCGGCCGCGCAACGACGGCGCAGATCGCAAGGAAGATGACCACGGGACCGGCCACGATGAGCCAGTCGTCCCACGCGTTCCCGGTGATATGAGCGAGCGGTGGCATAAGAATCCTCTCGTTACGGCGTGGCGAAGAACGTCTGTACGCGCTGGCTGAAGAGGAGGTCGCCGGCCACCTTCAGCGCGCCCTTCATGAAGAGCTGTACCCCGTTCTCCTGTCCGGCGATCAGCCGAAGGAATGGCACCAGCGCCAGCGTGAACGTGACCTTCGGCGCGTCTGCGCGCCCGCGTTCCGCGCTGCAGCCGCCGCCCTTGATCGACACCCTGTACGGGTACTCGTTCCCTTGGTCGGTGACGACCCACTGCACGTCGACCTCGAGCCCCTCGGCCTTCTCCGGCATGAAGCGTTCCTGCATCCCTTGGAAGATGCGGTCGAGCACGGTCTCGATGCCGGCCGTCCGGATGCCGCTCTCGAGCTCGGAGTCGCTCGCGTTGCGAACCAGCTCGGCGAACTGCTCGGGCGTGATCTCGATGGAGCTGATGTCGATCTCTTCTGTCATGTCTTTCCCCCTGTGTCAGGACGCGTCTGCGTCCGCTTGCGTGTGACCGCGGAGCTTCTCCAGCCGCTTGCCGAACCGCTCGCTGACCCTCCGCTCCATCGCGCGCGCGAGCTCCGCGTCGACCGCCATCTCGGTGAGCGGCCGCAGGCGCCGCACGAGCTCGGTGATGCGCGGGATGTCCTCCGGCGGCGGAAGGTCGTCGCCGTACGGCGCGAAGAGGTAAGTCTCGGCGAGCTCGACGAACCGGGCCGCGATGCGGTCGGCATCGCGGCGCAGCTTCTTGGCGATGTCCATGATCGCGTCCATCGGGACGCCGGCCGCGTACAGCTCGGCGCCGGCGTGGAGCAGGCGCGGGCTGGGCACACGGAAACGCTCGCCCTCGACCTCGACGAGGCCCAGCTTCACCGCGTCCTCGAGCGCGTCGAACGACGCCTCTGCGCCGCCGAACATCTCGGCGAGCTCGATCGGATCCACGTAGCCAGGCACCTCGTCCGACCACGGGCTCACTATCGCGGCGCCGAGCCCAACGAGGTCCCCGAGGTCGTGACCACGCTCGAGCCCGTGGATCATCTCCGCGATGTTCGCGAGCGTGTAGCCACGCTCGAGCAGGCTCGAGATCAGGCGCAGCCGTTGCAGGTGCGCCTCGCTGTAGAGGCCGACGCGACCCTCCCGACGGGGAGGCGCGAGCAGCCCACGGTCCTGATACGCGCGAACGTTGCGCACGGTCGTGCCGCCCTCACGAGCCAGCTCGTCGATCCGATACTCGTTCATGACGCCGTCCTATACGCCGCGGCCGCAGGCGAGGTCGAAAGGTACGCGAGCGCATGCGCCGTCTCACCTTCCTGCGACGGGTGGTAAGTGGGACGCAGGTAGCGCGGCACCGCAGTGAGCAACGTGCCCGTCGAGGGCAGGAGCCCGCGCCGTCCCGCGCGCCGGAAGTGCCGCAACGACGGCGCCCCTGCCATTCGGTCGGCCTTCATGAAGAACCGCACGCCGCTGAACCACAACCCGATCAGAACCGGCGCGGTGACGATCATCGCCAGGATCTGCCCGGCGTAGGTCCCGCCGACGTGGCGGTAGACGTCGAACGCGACCGAGCGGTGCTCGACCTCCTCCGCGCCGTGCCAGCGCAAGAGGTCGAGCATCGTCGCGTCGGCGCCGGCCCGATCGAGCGCCGGCGAGTTGATCACCCACCAGCCGAGCACGGCCGTGAAGTGCTCGACCGCGGCGATGATCGCGAGCCGCCGCATGAGCCAGCGCCGTTGCAGCCATCGCGGGATCCTGCGCAAGCGCAACGGGTTGTCGCCGAGCAGCCGGTCGAACATCCATTCGACCTGCTTCGTGTACGGCGTGCTGTCGATCCCTTGCGCCGCGAGATGGTCGAGGACGGTGGAGTGCGCCCGGCTGTGGACCGCCTCCTGGCCCATGAACCCGCGCACGTCCTCGCGGAGCACGTCCTCGGTGATCAGCGGCAGCGCCTGCTTGTAGACGTGCACGAACCACCGCTCCCCGGCCGGAAGAAGGAGGTGCAGGACGTTGATCGTGTGCGTCGTCTGCGGGTCGTCCGGTACCCAGTGCAGCGGCGTGCGCGCCCAGTCGAAGCGCACCTGTCGCGGCTTGATCGCGCTCGTCATCGATCCATCACGTCCAGTCGCGCGAGCGCGCGCATCAGGTGCGGAGAGAATCGCGATCCCAGACGCCCGAGGACAGCCTCCGGCGAGACCGGAACGACGGCGCTATTCCGGAGGACGGCGCGCACGATCGCGTCGGCGACGTGCTCGGGCCCGTAGTTGCGCCGGTTGTAGATCCGCACCGCGAGACGCCGGCGCTCCTCCTGCTCCTCATCGGACAACCCGACGAACCGCGTCGCGCGTGTGATCGGCGTGTTGATGACGCCGGGGCAGATCGCGCTCACACCGATGCCGTAGCGCGCGAGCTCCGCGCGCAAGCACTCGGAGAACATCAGCACCGCGGCCTTCGTCGTCGAGTACGCCGGGAGCGTGCGCGACGGCGTGTACGCCGCGGCCGAGGAGACGTTCACGATGTGCCCGCCCTCGCCGCGGTCGGCCATCATCCGGCCGAACAGACGCGCGCCGTGGATGACGCCCCACAGGTTGACGTCGATCACGCGCTGCCACTCCTCGAGCGGCGTGTCGAGGAACGGACCGGCGACGCCGATCCCCGCGTTGTTCACGACGACGTCCGGGACCCCGTATTCAGCCTCGACGGTCTTCGCGAACCGCTCCATCGCCGACGGGTCCGAGACGTCGACCTCGTACGGGTGCGCCGTGCGACCCGTGAGACCGATCAGCTGCGCCGTCCGAGCCGCGCCGGGCTCGTTGATGTCCGCGCAGACGACCTCCGCGCCGCGCGCGGCGAACGCGAGCGCCGTTGCGCGGCCGATCCCACTCCCGGCGCCGGTGATGACCACCAGCGCCCCGTCCAAACGCCGCCCCTTCGCGCGCGTCCTCGCGCGGCCGAGTGAACGCATCTCCGTTCCCCCTTCGATGTGATCCACGAATTCGGTGATGTGTCGCGCGACGACGTCCGGGTGCGATCGCTGAACCCAGTGCTTCGCCTCGATCTCACGGCGCCATAGCCGCGGCGCGACGCGGCCGATCCCCTCGTACAACGTCGTCGAGATGAACGGGTCCCGGCGACAGACGATCAGCTGCACGGGGACGTCGGTCATCGATGCATCCGGGCGCAGGATGCGCTCGCGCATGTTCGTCCGGTACATCGCGACACCGCGCCCCGCATCGTCCGAGGCGGTCTCCGCGGGATGCCCCGGCCGCGGTGCGATGCCCTCGGCCCGCCGCAGGTAGCGCGGCATCCGCCGGGCCGCCCGACGCATCACGAACGGCCCGAGGCCGGGCGTGCTGAAGAGCTGCATGTACGAGGACCGGAACGCCTGGCTGCCGAGCCGTCCCACGGCGCGCCGCCGCAGCCCGTCCCGGATCCAGTGTCCCGCGTGGTCGACCGACGGCCCGTTGATCGATGTGAACGACGCGATCCGCGGCGCGACCCCTTGATCCGTCACCGCCGCCCAGAGCTGGATCGATCCCCAGTCGTGGCCGACCAGGTGCACCGGCCTGTCGGGCGACACCGCGTCGATGACGGCCGCGAGATCGCCGACGAGACGCTCCATCCCGTACCCGCGCGGGCCGCGCGGCGCCGTCGAGCCCCCGGCCCCGCGGACGTCGTAGGTGACGACGTGGAAGCGCGACGACAGCCGCTCGACGACCTCGTCCCACACGCGCTGCGTGTCGGGGAACCCGTGCACGAGCACCACCGTCGGCGCCGTGGATTCACCGTGCTCGCGCACGGCGATCGTGACCCCGTCGGACGCGACGGTCCGCTCGGTCGTCATGCGGCACTCCGGCGCGTCAGCGCGGCGTCGCCCCGGTGCGGCCAGAGGCCGAGCGCTTTCCAGAGCCTGCGCGGTCCGGGCCCGGCGAGCCCGAGCTCGACGGCGAGTTCGCGCACCTTTGCCAGCGAGTTCCGGCGCTCCGCGCGTGCCTGCGGACTCCGGTAAACGTCTTCGAGGACCGACTTTGGGATCTGGAACTCCCGCACCATGTCGCGCGACGCGCCGAGCATCACCCTGGACATGCGGTAAAGGATCATCGGGATCGCGACGCTGATGATCGACCGCCGCACCGGCCCGAGCTTCGGGACACGCCGGCGGAGATAGTGACGCGCGAAGGATAGGTGGCGAGCCTCTTCCGCCACGTGGATGCGCATGATGCGCTCGAGGAGTGGATGCACCTCCACCCCGGCGCCCAGCGTGCTTCGCTGAACGTAATCGATCGGATCTTCGCCGCCGAGGACGAAGAAGAAGAACAGCTCGGGGAAGGCGATCCCGAGGGCGGGGATCGCCTGCGCCGTTTGACGGATCCCGTTCGGGACGCCGTGGATCGGCATGCCCGTTCGGTTGACGAACTCTTGGAACATCATCCCGTGGTGACCTTCCTCGATCACCTCGTGGTAGGCGTAGCGGAACTCCGTCGATCCGTTCGGGAGCCAGAACGCGTACGCGAGCAAGCCACGTTTCAGGAGGTTCTCGAACTCGACGCCGGTCTTCATCG
The DNA here is from genome assembly GCA_049273905.1 of Actinomycetota bacterium. Classification (GTDB taxonomy): domain Bacteria; phylum Actinomycetota; class AC-67; order AC-67; family AC-67; genus JBASRP01. Next base: position 8,384 of record JBASRP010000301.1, on the reverse strand, counting down.
CCGTCGCGACACGCCAGAGACCGATCCGCGCTTGGGTCTCGGACGGCAGGGCTTGGTACCAGGGATGCGCGCCGAGCGGATCCAGCTTCGACGACAGGATCCAACGGGGGTCGGCCGGATCGATCCGCATCGCCGGGTCGTCCCAGGCGATGTCGATGTACGGCTCGTAGTGTTTGTCGACCGAAGCGACGGACAGGCGGTGCACCAACGTGTCGTACTCCGCCCTGTCGGCCACGGACCCGCGTACTTCTTGATCCAACTCCTGCGAAGCCATGAGGAACTCCTCCGGCCGGTCAGGAAGCGACCGCGGCGTCCTCTGTGCGCCAGCGGCGGACGTGCGGAAGGTCGTCGTCGAGCCAGTACGCGTCGTCGTCGGTGACGACCAGGACCTCTTCGAACTTCACGCCGACGCCGTGGAAACCGAGGTGCGGCTCGATCGCCCAGATGCCCGGCACGGGCATGTGGTCCGACCGGCGCGATCCGTTCCACAGCGGCGACCACCCCTCGCCGAGGCTGACCGAGAGGCTGCGCCCGAGGAGACGCAAGCTCTTGTTCCCGAAGCCGGCGACGACCGTGCGCGGTCCGCCGCCGTGGACCGGCCAGACTTGGTGCGCAAGCACCTTGCCGGGATAGGCGTGGTGCGCCGGCGTGTAGCCGTGCGTGGCGGCGAGCTGGTCGACGCCTTCATAGATGGCTCGGAAGGTGCGCCGCTCACGCACTTGCTCGAGGATCAGCGTCCGGTACATGGCGAGGTCCACCATCATCTGATCGAAGATCGGATTCGCTCCGAGACAGCCGGAGTAGCCGATGTCTGCGGTGAACCCGTCGCGCACCGGCGCCACGTCGAGGATGTACGGCATCCCCTCCTCGAGACGGCGGTTCGACGGGAAGAACTTCAGCGGGTTGCGGAAACCCTTCAGTGTGGTGCGGTCGCCGAACCACGCGAAGGGCACGTGGAACCAGTCCTCGACGCCTTCCTCGATCAGGCGCCGCTTCAGCCGTGCCGCGGCCTGGCGTTCTGTGATGCCGGGGCGCAGCTCACGCGCGACCCCCTCGGCCGTGCGATACGCCAGTTGCTGAACGCTCCGGATCCGCGCCTGTTCCGCGGTGTCCGGCACCGATGAGCTGGGGTTTGTCTTCATCAGCGCCGACCGTAACAGTGTACGATGTCAAAGTCAAACCGACGCGGGTGGGTCCTCCTGGTTCATGGCCTGCCGGCGCGCAGACTCTTCTTCGAGCGCCTGCCGGTACTCGTCTTTGAGGATGCGGTACTTGCCGTACAGAGCGAGGGCGAGGAACCCGGCCGCGAGCCCCACGAGCGTCCACCCCACCGCGGTCATCCGCGGACCCCTATCAGCCGACGGTGTGAACGATCAGCACGTCGCACGGGGCGTGATGCGAGACCTTGTTCGGGACGCTCCCAAGCAGGAAGCGCGTGGCCCCGGCCATCCCGCGGTTGCCGACGACCAGGAGGTCGACGTCCTCCTGTTCGGCGGTGCGGATCAGGGCCTCCCCGGCCTCGCCGGGCGCGATGAGCGCGCGCACGGTCACCCCCATCTCCTCGGCGACCTTGCGCCCTTTCTCGACCGACTCCTCGGCCATGGAGGACGGCGAATAGCGCCAGGACATCTCGACGGGCGCCTCGTCCTTCCACTTCTCGAGGGTGGCCTGATCGATCGGCTCGTAGGCGCAGACGACCACCAGCTCCGCGCCCATCGCCTTCGCAAGCGTCGTCGCTTCGCGGACGCTCCGCAGCGATGGTTCGGATCCGTCCGTGCCGACGAGGATGCGCTTGTAGCTCACGTCCGCGACCATATTCCCCTTCTGGCCCGCTCGTCTAGGCGCCTGCGTCCACCCACCCATCCGGCCGGACCTCCCCTTGACCGGACGGAGCCCGCCGAATGAGGATGGGCGTCCCCCAGAGCGGAGTGGACGCGTGGCGCGAGCGGTTCGGTTAGAGAAGTCGCGCACCGAGAACGGTGCGGACGTCGAGGCCGCCATCCGCATCAAGAACCTCACGAAGTCTTTCGGGCCGCAGACGATCTTCGAGGACGTCTCGCTCGACATCCCCAAGGGCAAGGTATCGATCATGCTCGGGCCCTCGGGGACCGGGAAGAGCGTGTTCCTGAAACACCTCGTCGGACTGCTGCGTCCGGATCGCGGCGAGGTGTGGGTCGGCGAGCACAACGTCCCCGCGCTGAAGGAGCGCGAGCTCTATCAGGTGCGCAAGAAGTTCGGCGTGCTCTTCCAGGACGGCGCGCTCTTCGGATCGATGTCGCTCTATGACAACACTGCCTTCCCGCTGCGCGAGCACACCCGCAAATCCGAATCCGACATCAAGAAGATCGTGATGGAGAAGCTCGAGCTGGTCGGGCTCACCGGGGCGGAGAAGAAGGCGCCGGGCGAGATCTCCGGAGGCATGCGCAAGCGCGCCGGGCTCGCGCGCGCTCTCGTCCTCGATCCGGAGATCATCCTGTTCGACGAACCCGACTCCGGACTCGACCCCGTCCGCACCGCGTTCCTCAACGAGCTGACGATCGACATCAAGGATCAGACGGGGGCGACGATCATCGTCGTCACGCACCACATCCCATCGGCGCGGCAGATCGCCGACTACATCGGCCTGCTGTTCCGCCGCAAGCTCGTCCGATTCGGACCGGCGCACGAGATGTTCGAGTCCGACAACCCGGTCGTGAAGCAGTTCCTCGCGGGCGCGACCGAAGGCCCGATCGGCATGAGCGAAGAGAAAGACAGGCCCGACGAGGCGGCGGTCTGATGGCCCGCGCGGAAGGAGCCCAACCCCGTCGGAACATCCTCCCGCGGATCGGGATCCCGACCGGCCTGCTGCACCACACCGGCCGGATGTTCGCCCTCACGCTCGACGCGTTCCGCGCGATGCCCCGGCGCCCGGTGCCGTTCGAGGAGTTCGTGCGCGTGTCGTGGTTCATCGCCAGCGTCTCGATCATCCCCGTGGTCCTCGTGTCCCTCGCCTTCGGCATGGTGACCGCGCTCCAGGTCGGCGGCGTCGCCCGCCAGTTGGGAGCCCAGTCGCAGACCGGCGCCGTCATGGTGCTGGCGGTGGTCCGTGAGGCCGCGCCGATCGCGACCGCACTTCTGATCGCCGGCGCCGGCGGGTCGGCGATGACGGCCGACCTTGGTTCCCGGAAGATCCGCGAAGAGATCGACGCGATGGAGGTCCTCGGCGTAGACCCCGTGCACCGTCTCGTCGTGCCGCGGATCTGGGCGTCGATGTTCGTTGCGGTCCTGCTCAACGGGTTCGTCAGCGTCGCCGGGCTCTTCGGAGGACTGGTCTTCAACGTCGTGTTGCAGAAGGGTTCGACCGGGTCCTATCTCAACTCGTTCAACCTCCTGGCTCAGCCGTGGGACCTGTATTTCGCCCTGGTCAAGGCCGCGTTCTTCGGGCTCGTCGCCGCGATGGTCGCGGTCTATATGGGGCTGTACGCGAAGGGCGGTCCGAAAGGCGTCGGCGACGCGGTGAACCGGGGCGTGGTGCTGACGTTCATGCTGATCTTCTTCGTGAACATCATCTTCACGTTGCTCTACTTCCAATTGATCCCCCAGAAGCTGGCCTGAGTCGATGGCGGCCGTCGAACGATCCCTCCCGTCTCCCCTCTCCTTCGGCCGCTTCCTGTTCCGCCGGTTCACGCGCGGCATCGAGACCATCGGCGAGCAGATGACCTTCCACGCGCGCGTGCTCGTCGACGCCGTCACCGTCATCCCCCGGCATCCCGGCGAGGTCATGCGGATCATCGGCGACATCACATGGGGGTCCGGGGCGCTCATCGTCGGGGCCGGGACGGCCGGCGTCATCTTCTTCATGGCGTTCATCACGGGCGGCCTCGTCGGACTGGAAGGCTTCCAGGCACTCAAGCTGATCGGCGCGGAGTCGTTCTCGGGATTCGTGTCGGCGTTCGGGAACACGCGCGAGATCACGCCCATCATCGCCGGCGTGACGCTCGCGGCTCAGGTGGGGGCCGGCTTCACGGCCGAGCTCGGTGCGATGCGTATCAACGACGAGATCGACGCGCTCGAGGTGATGGCGATGCCCACGCGGCGCTACCTGGTCGCGAGTCGCGTGGTGGCGTGCCTGATCGCGGTGACGCCTCTCTATCTCGTGTCCCTCTTCGCGTCGTACGTCGCCACGAACATCGCCGTCGTGAGGTTCCAGGGGCTCTCCGCGGGGACGTTCTTCCACTACTTCAACCTCTTCTTGCCGCCCATCGACGTGCTCTACTCCGTGATCAAGGTTCTGGTCTTCGCGACGACCGTCGCCTTGATCCACTGCTACTACGGCTACAACGCGCGCGGCGGTCCCGTCGGGGTCGGCACCGCCGTCGGCAAAGCCATCCGGACGTCGATCGTGGCGATCAACATCCTCAACTTCGCTATGTCCGCGGTCATGTGGGGGATCCGCGACACCGTCCGGATCGCGGGATGACCGCCAGACGCAACCTCCTCGTCGGCCTGCTCGTCATCGTCGTCATCATCATCTTCGGCATCTACGTCGTCGGCGGGATCTCGGGGCGGGTCACCAACGATTTCCCCGTGACGGTCACCTTCGCGCGCGTCGGCCAGTTGCTGCGCGTGACCGGCGACGTCAAAGCGCGCGGCGTGATCGTCGGGAAGATCGCCGGGATCAAGCACCAGCGGAACGGCTCCGCGGAAGTCGTGCTGGCTCTGGATCCCGGTCAGCGGCTCCCGGCCGACGCCACCGCCGCCATCCGCGGCAAGACGCTCTTCGGGGAAAAGTTCGTCGAGCTGGTCGATCCGGAGAAGCCCAGCGGAGAGGTTCTGAAGCCGGGCGCCAAGATCCCGGAGAACCGGACCACCCCGCCGTTCGAGCTCGAAGAGGTGCTGCAGACCCTGATCCCGGTGCTCGACGCGGCGAAGCCCGGCGACCTCGGGGGGGCCCTCCACGCGCTCGCGCAGGGGGTTGCCGGCAACGAGGAGATCGCGCGGCGCACGATCGACAACGCTCTGATCGCGCTCAAGACGGTCAGCGACCACCGCGCCGAGCTCGACCGTCTGCTCGCCGGTATGGACACCGGCGCGGCGACGCTCGACCGCGTCTCGCCGGACCTCGTCGCCGCCCTGCGATCGCTCGACGAGATCTCACAGTCGCTCGTCGCGCACCAGGACGATCTGCGCGCGGTGCTTCGCGACGCGCCGACGTGGCTGAACATCGTGGCCCAACTCACGGAGGAGCGATACACGGACCTCGTCGATCTGTCGGTGAAGGGCGTCGACGTCCTCGATCTCGTGGCGGAGCATCGCTTCCGCCTGCCCCCAACCGTCGCCGCGCTCAAGAACTTCACGCAGGATTGGGTGACCAACCTTTCGAGCCCGTGCCGGAACGCGATGGGCCAGACGCTGGGCGACTCCGACTTCCACCCATCGCTCGCCGGGACGACCTGCTGGCAGGTATGGATCACGAGCGGCGAGAAGCAGAAGTCGCCGGGCGGCTACGGTCCCGAGGGTCCCACGCCCGACAGCACGACGGCGGCCGTCGCCTATCGCGCCCAGCTCACCGAGATGCTCGCGCTTCCGTTCGGCGCACGCCCAACGCCGCTGCAGCTGATGCTGTACCGGGCGTTCCTCAACCCGCGCGGCCTGCTTCCGGAGGACATGCTGTGAAGTTCCGGAGCGTCGCCGTCAAACTGCTCGTCTTCGCGACGTTCACCGGCGCGGTCACCCTCCTCCTCGCGTCGAACATCGGTAACTTCAGTTTCTGGAAGGCCCGTTACACGGTGTCGGCCGTCTTCGACGACGTGACGGGCCTGATCAACAACGACCCCGTCACCCTCGCCGGCGTCACGATCGGGAAAGTGACCGGGCAGCGCGTCGAGAAAGGGTTCGCGGTCGTCGACCTCCAGGTCGACGAGTCGGTGCGGCTGCCGAAGTCCACGACCGTCGAGATCAGGTACCGAAACCTACTGGGTCTCCGCGTGGTGAACCTGACTCCCGGCGACGGCGCGGCGCCGTTCCTCGAACCGGACGACCGGATCCCGGTGGCGCAGACGGAAGGCCCCCTCGACCTCGACACCATCTTCAACAGCCTGCGGCCGCTCCTGACGGGCATCAACGGGAGCGACATCAACACGATCTCGAAAGCGCTCGTCGTGAGCTTCGCCAAGCACAAGGACGACATCGACGCCGTCCTCGCCGACACGGCGACGTTCCTGGGCGCGCTCGCAGGGAAAGACGTGCAGCTCGGATCGCTGGTCGAGAACCTCGGGACCGTCGCGACATCGGTGGCCGAGGAGCGCGAACAGCTCCAGCGCCTCCTCGGCGCTTTCTCCGGCGTCACTGAGACGCTCGCCGGCGACTCGAGCCAGCTCGATCGGACGCTCGTCAACCTCAACACCGCGACGGGCGAGCTCGGCCGGTTGATCAAGGACAACCGCGGCTCTCTGGAACGCGACCTGGACGACCTCGTGACGCTGCTGGAGCTCGTCCTCAAACACCAGGGAGACCTGAGGCAGATCACGACGCATCTCGACGACATCCTGGCCGCGACGCTGCGAGTGATGTCGTTCGGCGAGTGGGCCAACCTGTACGTGCCGGCGCTCTGTCTGTCGTCGATCCCCGGCTGCGAGAACGCGACGGCGGCGTCCGCCGCGAACGAGCCGCGCGGCCTCAGCGCGCTCCTCTCGGCGGGAGGGACGCCGTGACCTCCTTCCGCGATCGCAACCCGGTCCGGATCGGGATCGCGTCGATCCTCGCCATGGGCTTCCTCATGGTGGCAGCCTTCTCGTTCAAGAAACTCCCTTTCATCGCGAACACCTACAAGCTCACGGCGGAGTTCGCGGACGCGGCGGGCCTGATCCGCGACAACGAGGTCCGCGTTGCGGGCATCAAGGTCGGAAAGGTCACGAACGTCGAGCTGGCGCACGACCGCGTGATCGTCACGCTCGCGATCACCAAGGGCATCGAGATCCCGAAGGAAGCGACCGCGGAGATCTCGCTGAAGACCATCCTCGGAACGAAGTTCGTCGTCATCGACGCGACGCAACCCGGGGCCCCTTTGAAGAACGACGGCCGCATCCCGCTGGCGCAAACGTCGATCCCCTTCGAGATCTATCAGGTCGCCAACTCGGCGGTGGACCTGCTGACGGACGTCGACGGGAAACAGCTGAACGCGGCGTTCAAGTCGCTGGCCGACGTGACGGCCGACCCGAACCGGAACGTCGCGCGAACGCTGGACGGAGCCGCCAAGGTTCTCGGGACGCTCGGCGGGAAGCGCGAGGCGGTCGACACGCTGATCAAACAGGGTGAGAAGGTTCTCGCCGTGCTCGACTCCTCGACGCCCGACATCGTGAAGATCATCGAGAATTCCAACGTCGTGATGGAGGTGCTCGCGCGACGCCGGAGCACCGTCCAAGCGCTGCTGCGCAACACCAACCGGCTGGCGCAACAGCTGGGGACATTGCTCCGCGACAAGCGTCCCGAGCTCGACACGATCCTCGACGACCTCCACGCCACGCTGAAGATCGTCGATGCGAGCCTGGGCGAGCTTCAGAAGGCGCTCGCCATCGTCGGGTCGTCGTCGGAGGCGTTCGCCCGCATCGCGTGGAAGGGACGCTGGGCGGACATCTGCACGATGGCGATCGAGGCCAACGTGCCGCCGCTCCCGCCGATCGTGATCGGCACCGGCGCAGCTGGCAGCCCCACCGGACCGCAGGACTGCGACGTCACGTCGACGGTGAGCGCGTCGGTTTCTCGTCCCCGGGCGATGAGGGAGGGGCCGTGAAGCTCCCCCAGACGCGCCTCCTCGCGCTCTTGATCGCGCTGAGCTTCATCGGCGGCGTTTTGGCGCTGGCGTTCCCGCGCGAGGAGAAGAAGCAGGTGAACGTCACGGCATACTTCACGAAGGCGATCGGTCTCTTCCCCGAATCGCGCGTGCGCGTCCTCGGCGTGTCGGTGGGGCGCGTGAAGACGGTGTCGCCGGTCGGCACGAAGGTCAAGGTCGTTATGCGCCTCGACCCGGACGTCGCTATCCCCGCGGACGCCCGGGCCGTCATCGTTCCGATCTCGCTGATCTCCGACCGCTATATCCAGCTGACCCCCGTCTACGACTCGGGTCCGCGCCTCGAGGACGGCGCCGTGATCGACACCGATCGCACCGCCATCCCCGCCGAGCTCGACGACCTGCTGGCGCAACTCAAGAAGTTCCTCGACGCGATCCAGTCCGGAAGCCGCGAGAACCCCGAGTCGCTGGGCGCCGCGGTGAAGAACCTCGCGGCGGCGCTCGCCGGCGCCGGTGAGAACCTGTCGAAGACGCTGAGCGGCTCCGGCGCGTTGGCCGGCGCGGCCGCCGGGAACGCGGCCGAGCTCGACGCGATCGTGGGCGAGCTGTCGCGTCT